>NZ_JBHXBG010000012.1:0-53911 GCF_042726755.1 Promicromonospora sp. NPDC060271
TTCACGCGCCCCAGGGGGCGCTCCACTTCGGGAACGTCTTACTGCCGGACAAGGCCTTCCTTGCCCTCCGCTCGTCTGTTGCCGCGCCTTGTGCGGTGGGTACGTCCACCAGTCGTTTGGTGGGGTTGGCTTGTGGGTTGGCTTGTGGGTTGGGTTGTGGGTTGGGTTGTGGGTTGGGTTGTGGGTTGGGTTGTGGTCAGGGGGTTAGGAAGCGGCGGGCCGTTTCCAGGAGGATCGGTTTCTCGGTGTCGGCCGTGAAGGTCTCCTCGTCGGCGATGCGGCCCAGGAAGCCGTCGGTCAGCAGGTAGAGCCACGAAGCGATCCGCTCGGGTGGCAGGTCGGTCCTGATCTCGCCCGCCCGTTGGGCCTTCTCCACCCAGGGCAGGAGCAGGTCGCGCTGGGCCTGGGCGTCCTCCTCGAGCTTGGCGGCGACTTCCGGCTGCTGCATGACGCCGCCCACCGCGCGCACGAAGCCCGGCATCCGGGGGTCCGCGGCGTCCTCCGCGCCCTGACTGATGATGTCGAGCAGCACGCCGAGCGGGTCGGTGCGGCCCGCGTAGTGCTCCGCCTGCTCGCGGACCTCCTGGATGCCGAGGGTGAGGATCGCGAGCAGCAGCTCCAGCTTGGTCGGGAAGTAGTGGAAGAACGTGCCCGACCCGATACCCGCCCGCCGGCAGATCTCGGCGGTCGTCGCACCGTCGTACCCGCGCTCGGCGAAGACCGTCAGGGCCGCGTCGATGATGACGAGCCTGCGCGCCTCGTGGCGTGCCGGGTCAACGGTCCGTGCCACGCGTGCCTTCGTCGGCCGACGCCGCCCGGCGCACCTGGATCCGGTCGTCACGGACGCGTGCCACCAGTCCGAGCGCGGCCAGGTCGTCGTCCGCCTTGCGGAGGGCGGCGGCGTCCTTGCGGTCCTCGAGCCGACGGCGGAGCGCCTCGTTCTCCGCGGCGGTGAACCCGGGGCGGCCGTCGAGCCAGCGCTCGAAGCGCTCCTCGTACGGGTCGGCGTCGCGCCACGGCCAGCGGTGCTGCTCCAGGGCGGCCCGGACCTTGGCCCAGGACAGGGTGTCGGCGTCGAGCCGGGCACGGAACCCGCCGTCGGGCCGCAGGAGCACGAGGTACCTCGTGTCACGGAACGCGGCGCCGACGTCGGACCGCTCGATCCACACCTCGCGCTCCTCCTGCCGGTGCTCCAGGTGGTCGTCCGCGACACTCAGGGCCGGCGCCTCGCCCACCGTCATGAAGGCGACGAACGCCCCGCCGAGCAGGCCGAGCCCGCCCAGGATGCCGAGGGTCCAGGCGAGCGGCATCGACTCGACGAGCTTGACCGGCCCAGGCACCGGCAGCGGCGTCGCCTCGATCAGGCCGGCGAGGCCGCCGGCCAACGCGGAGGCGAACCAGCCGAGCACGACGCCGATCACGAGCACGCCCAGGCCGAGCAGGACGGGTAGTGCGGGGTGCTGGCGCACGTCTGTGGTCGTCATGGACCAATTATTGGAGCGCACACTCCATTAATGCAACGGGTTTTCCTCGGGATCGACCAGCTGAGCGATCATCCGGGGCACGCGGTTCTCCAGTGCTCGCCACACGAGCTCGTCGTCCACGCCGTCATACACGTGGGCGATCAGATTCCGCATGCCCTTGAGCGCCCGCCACCCGACGTCGGGGTGCAGCTCCTTGAACCACTCCGGGAGCCGCTCGGCCACCGTCGCGATGTTCAGCACTATGTGCTCGCCGAAACCCCTGCTCCGCTCGCCGTCGAACGTCCGGGCCAGATAGGCCTCCCGCCCTTCGGAGACCAGCTGACGTGCTTGCTCACCGAACCGGGACAGGTCTGCGAGATACCGGGCCACCTTCTCGCGGTCGGCTGCGCCCTCGCCGTCGAGGGGCGCTGCGCCGCCTCCGGTCACAGCGGCACCGCCTCGGCCGTCGCACGCGCGACGGTGGCGCCGCGAGCATCGTCCGGGACCACGTCGACGTGCACACCCAGCACCTCCTCCAGCGCCTCGGTCAGCATGACCTTGTCGAAGATGTCGAAGTCCGCCGGGGTCGTGACCAGCAGGTCGACGTCGGACTCCTCCGTGTCCTCGCCCCGCGCCACGGAACCGAAGACGCGTGGGTTCGTGACCTGGTAGCGGCCGAGCACCTCCCGGACCTGCTCGAGCGCGTTCTCCAGCAGGATCGACGGCCGCACCCGGAGGGCGGCGTCGAGCCGCGCACGGGTCTCCAGCGCGGGACTGCGGACACCATTCTCGATCGCGGCTATCGCCGGCTGCGAGGTTCCGGATCTCGCCGCCAGCTCGCGCTGCGTCAGGCCGGCACGCAGCCGCCGGGTGCGCAGATCCGTCCCGTAGTTGCTCACAGACCGATTATATCGACCTGTGATCAGAGCTCCCTGTTGAAGGATCGCTCCGCACCGATAACGTGACCCCGTGCCCATCAGCTACACCCTTCCCGGCGTCCACATCACCGACCACTCCGTCGACGTCCCGCTCGACTGGTCCCAGCCCGACGACTCACCGACGATCTCGGTGTTCGCCCGTGAGCTCGTGGATCCAACACGCCGCACCGAGGACCTGCCCCTGCTGGTGTTCCTCCAGGGCGGCCCCGGCGGCAAGGGCCCGCGTCCGACCGGCCCGGACGGCTGGGTGGGCACCGCACTGAAGCGGTTCCGCGTGGTACTGCTCGACCAGCGCGGCACCGGGCGCTCCAGCGCGGTCCGGGCGGCGGCGCTCGGCGACCTCGGCACGGCGGAGGAGCAGGCGGAGTACCTCAGCCACTTCCGCGCGGACAACATCGTGCGCGACGCGGAGCACGTCCGGAAGACGCTGTTCGACGGCCGGCGCTGGACCTCGCTGGGCCAGTCGTACGGCGGGTTCATCACCATGACCTACCTGTCGTTCGCGCCGGAGGGCCTGAACGCGAGCCTGGTCACCGGCGGCCTGCCCGGCCTCACGGCGTCGGCGCGCGAGGTCTACGAACGCACCCAGCCACGCGTGGTCGCCAAGAACGAGCAGTTCCGCGCGCGCTACCCGCATGCGGTGAAGGCCCTCGGCCGCATCGCCGACCGGCTCTCCACCGGGAGCGTGACGGAGCCCGGCGGCGACGTCCTGACCGCCCGCCGGTTCCAGACGCTCGGCATGGACTTCGGCATGCAGCCCGGGTTCGAGCGGGTGCACTGGATCCTCGACGAGGCGTTCGACTCACCGCACGGCGGCCCCCTCACCGACACGTTCCTCGCCACGGTCGCGGCCGAGACGTCGTTCGCGACCAACCCGCTGTACGCGGTGCTGCACGAGTCGATCTACGCCCAGTCCCATACCGGCCCGACGGCGTGGGCCGCCCAGTCGGTGCGCGACGCCGATCCGGCCTTCGCCGAGAGCGCCCGGCCACTGCTGATGACCGGCGAGATGATCTACCCCTGGATGTTCGCCGAGATCAGCGCCCTGCGCCCGTTCGAGGCGGCCGCGCACGCCCTCGCCGAGCGGCAGCACTGGCGCGACCTGTACGACCTGCACCGCCTCGCCGAGAACGAGGTGCCCGTCGAGGCCGCCGTGTACTTCGACGACATGTTCGTGGACTCGACGCTCTCCCTCGAGACGGCGGCGCACGTGGGGAACGTCGAGCCGTGGGTCACGAACGAGTTCGAGCACGACGGCCTGCGCCTCGGCGACGTCCTGTCCCGGCTGCTCGACCGTCTGGACGCCCGGGGCGGGCCGCTCATCTAGCGTCGATGACGTTTGCATCCCCTTCGAGGTCTAAGTTGCTCCGTCCTGAATCGGTTCAGAAGGGAGCAGCTTAGACCTCGAAGGGGATGATTCTCGGCAGGTCGGGTCAGCCGCGCAGGGCGGGCACTGACGCGACCACGTAGCCGTCCACCTCGACGACGTCGCCCGCTGCGAGCCCCGGCTTGCCCGCCGGGACGCAGAGCGTCACCTGGAACCCCGCCGTCTCCACCCGTGCGGCGGTGAAGGCCTGGCCGGTGCGGCCGACGGAACGCTGCTCGATCGCGAGCACGACGCCGGTCAGGTGGGCGGTGGCGTCGGTCGACAGGGCGTACGCCCCGGTCGGCTCGAAGCTCAGGTCGGGCACGCCGTCCTCGGCCTGGTCGAGCACCTGGACGGAGTTGCCCAGGACGACGACGGACACCGGACCCTCGACCGGCGGCGACGCCGAGGCGAGCAGGGCGAGCTCCTCGAGCTGGCAGGCGATCTCGGTGATGACCTCGTCGTCCCCGTTCACGAGCTCCGCGAGCACGAGCCCGCCGTCGACGGCCTGCGGCTCGGAGATGATGGCGCCGGGCGCCGCGTAGAACGTCGGCGTGACCACCCGGACCAGGTCGCCCTCCGTGGTGATGATCAGGCGGGCACCGGACACGTCGGTCCAGATGTGCACGCCGACCTCGCCGTCCTTCGCGATGGTCTCCGCCTCGGCGCGGGCCGATGCCACCAGGTCGCGAAAGTCGCTTCGTCGCCAGACGTCCAGTCCGATGCAAGCCAGGTTCGATGCCACGGTTGCCTACGCTAACCCGGCGGCGTGCGAAGGACGCGGCGAAACCTCCGGACTTGTCAGAACCCGGCGGAGGTGTCAGACGCACGGGTCACTCGGGTGACGTGTGCGTCCGACACGTGGGGCCACGTCTGACAGGTCATTCCGGCGCGTGCTTGTCCAGGAAGGCGTACACCTCCGCGTCGTCCACCCCGGGGAACGCACCGCGCGGCAGCGCGGCGAGGATCTGCTGGTGCATGCGCCCCGACGGCCAGGCCTCGCCGGACCAGCGTTCGGTGAGCGCAGGGGCCGGACGCTGGCAGCACGCCGGGTCCGGGCACGTGGAGACCCGTCGCACCTGGGTGTCGCGCCCGCGGAACCACTTGGCGTGCGCGTAGGGCACCCCGACCGTGATGGAGAACGCGCCCGATCCGCCGTCGGGCCCACCGGACGGCGACATCGACCCGGTCTGCGTGGAGCACCAGAACGTCCCGGCGGGCGTGTCGGTGTACTGGTAGAACTCGGTCGCCCGGTCGCGGCGCTCGAACGCCTCGCGGGCGGCCCACCGCCGGCAGATGAGCTGCCCCTCGATGGCGCCCGTGACGTCCTGCGGGAAGGGGAGGCCGTCGTTCGCGTAGCCCCGGAAAAGCGCGCCGTCGGCCCCGACCCGCAGAAAGTGCAGCGGAATGCCGAGGTGGTGCGTCGCGAGGTTGGTGAGCCGCATCGCGGCGGCCTCGTGCGTGATGCCGAACGCGTCCCGGAAGTCCTCCACCGCCAGGTCGCGGTCCCGCTTGCGCGCCTCGAGGAACGGGACCGCCACGAACTGCGGCGCGAGGCAGGCGGCCGCGAAGTACGTGATCTCGACCCGCTGGCGCAGGAACTCGCCGTAGGAGCGCGGCCGGTCGTGCTCGAGCACCCGGTGGGCGAGCGCCTGCAGCGCCAGCGACCGCAGCCCGTGCCCTCCCGGGGTCGACGCCGGGGGCAGGTAGATGCGTCCGTTCCGGAGATCCGTCACGGAGCGGGCGGACCGCGGCAGGTCGTCCACGTGCAGCAGGGTGAAGCCCATCTGCTCCGCCATCCGCGCGACGGTGCGGTGCGTCAGCGCGCCGCCCGTGTACCCGGCTGCCTTGACGAGCTGTTCCGCCACCGCCTCGAACTGCGGGTAGTGGTTGTCGCGCGCCTCCCGCTCCAGACGCAGCTCGGTGTTGGCGCGGCGCGCCTCCTCGGGTGTCGCGATGGCGAGCTGCTCGCGACGCGCCAGCTCCTCGTGCAGGCCGACAAGCTGCTCCAGCACGGGCATCGGCAGCTTCTGGCTCGGCTTGACGGCGGGCACGCCGAGGGTGGTGAACAGCGGCCCGCGCTGGGCGCGGTCGAGCGCGATCTCGAGGGCCGCGCGACGCGACGGCGGCTCCGCGCTGAGCAGCTCGCTCATCGGCACGCCGAAGGCATCCGCGATCGACCGCAGGAGACCGAGGCGTGGTTCGCGCCGCCCGTTCTCGACGAGCGACAGCAGGCTGGGCGCCGAGCCGACCTTCTCGCCCAGCGCGTCGAGGGTGAGCCCTCGCGCGGTGCGCAGGTGCCGGATGCGGCGCCCCAGGGTGATCAGGTCGGTCTCACCGCGCGCTGACGCCTCGTTCGAGCCCGGCACGTCGCCTCCGTCCGTTCGTGTGAGGGCCGTCACCGGGAGACGTCCGGGACAGGCCGACAGGAACCCACTCCTTCACAGTACGTGAAGATCGCCGATTCTTGACAGCCCGTGGACTGGAATTCGGGCGGATCAACACACAAGAGTGGAAACAAGCCCGCCACCGTGGCCTGCCGTACGACGATCGGAGCGCACATGTCCGTCCTCGCGAACCCCCGCCGAACCCGGCTAGTCGCCGAGCTCGTCGCCGACATGACGACCGGCCAGGGCTACAGCACGTCCTCGGAGACCCGGCTGCGCGCCGTGCCGCCGGTCGGTGAGCAGGACGTGCGTGCCTGGGTGGCAGGCGTCGCCGAGCTCACCCAGCCGGACGAGATCGTCTGGTGCGACGGCTCCGCCGCGGAGAAGCAGCGCCTCATCGACCAGATGCTGGCGGCGGGCACGCTCCTCGAGCTCAACCAGGACAAGCGTCCCGGGTCGTACCTCGCCCGCTCCAACCCGGCCGACGTCGCCCGGGTCGAGTCCCGCACGTTCATCTGCTCGCAGGACGAGGAGGACGCCGGCCCCACCAACAACTGGGTGGCTCCTGACGAGATGCGCGCCGAGCTGAAGGGCGTGTTCGAGGGCTCGATGAGGGGCCGCACCATGTACGTGGTGCCGTTCTCCATGGGTCCCGTCGGCGGCCCGATCTCGCAGGTGGGAATCGAGATCACCGACTCGCCGTACGTCGTCGTCTCGATGCACGTCATGACTCGCGTGTCCGCCGAGATCCTGGACCTCATCGACGCGGGGCAGCAGTGGGTCCCCGCCGTGCACTCCGTCGGCGCGCCCCTGGCCGACGGCGAGGCCGACGTCCCCTGGCCGTGCAGCGACACCAAATACATAGTGCACTTCCCGGAGTCCCGGGAGATCTGGTCATACGGCTCCGGCTACGGCGGCAACGCCCTGCTCGGCAAGAAGTGCTTCGCGCTGCGGATCGCCTCGACGATGGCGCGCTCCGACGGCTGGCTCGCCGAGCACATGCTGCTCATCCGCATCACGTCGCCCGAGCAGCGCCAGTACCACCTGGCCGCCGCCTTCCCGAGCGCGTGCGGCAAGACGAACCTCGCGATGCTGCAGCCCACCATCCCGGGCTGGAAGGTCGAGACCCTCGGTGACGACATCGTCTGGATGCGCCCCGGGCCCGACGGCACGCTGCGCGCCATCAACCCCGAGGCCGGCTTCTTCGGCGTCGCGCCGGGCACCGGCATCGACACCAACCCGACGGCCGTCGCGACCTTCGACCGGGACACGATCTTCACGAACGTCGCCCTGACCGACGACGGCGACGTCTGGTGGGAGGGCCTCACGCCGGAGGCGCCGGAGCACCTCATCGACTGGCAGGGTAACGACTGGACGCCCGCCTCCGACAAGCCGGCAGCCCACCCGAACTCCCGCTTCACCGTGGCCGCTGCCCAGTGCCCCACCATCGCGGACACCTGGGAGGACCCGGCGGGCGTGCCGGTCGACGCGATCGTGTTCGGCGGCCGCCGCGCCACCAACGTGCCGCTGGTCGCCCAGTCGTTCGGCTGGGAGCACGGCGTGTTCATGGGCGCCACCATCTCGTCGGAGCGCACGGCGGCTGCCGAGGGCGCGCTCGGTGAGCTGCGCCGCGACCCCTTCGCGATGCTCCCGTTCTGCGGCTACAACATGGCCGACCACTGGGCGCACTGGCTGGAGGTCGGCGCGGGCATCGAGGAGTCGAAGCGCCCGCGGATCTTCCAGGTGAACTGGTTCCGCAAGGGCGAGGACGGCCGCTTCCTGTGGCCCGGCTTCGGCGAGAACTCGCGCGTCATCGAGTGGATCGTCGGCCAGGTCGAGGCGGGGCGCGGCCTGCGGCCGGACGCCTCCGTGGCCTCCCCGGTGGGCGCCCTGCCCGCTCCTGGCACGCTGAACCTTGCCGGCATCGACGTGCCGGACGCCGACCTGGCCGCCCTCTTCGACGTCCCGACGGAGCCGTGGCTGGCCGAGGCCGAGCTGACCGAGGAGTTCTTCGCGCAGTTCGGCGACCACACGCCGGCCGCGCTGCGTGCCCAGCTCGACGCCCTGAAGGAGCGTCTGGCCCGCTGACTTCGGACGGCCGACGGCGCGGCTTCCCTGGGTGGCTACCCGTCGCGCCGTCGACCGTCCGAACCAAGTTCCCCGGCCGGGTTATTGAGGCATCCCGGCCGGGGATCTTATTTCTCCGGGAGCGCCCGACTTTCCGGGGACCGCCCGTCGTGCGCTGCGGTCAGCCGCAGAGCTGGTGCACCGGGGTCGACCGCATGGCGCCGCGCCACTCGATGATTCCCCGCGCGCCGACGCAGACCCCGTTGGCGCGCCCGATCGACGCCGGACCGGTGCGGTAGCGGTAGTCACCGCCCACACCGGAGGAGCTGCTCCGGGTCCAGATCTGGACCTCGGTGTACGCCCACACTCCCCAGCTCGGGCCGGTGTGCGCAGTCTCGGCACACTTGGTGCCGGAGCCACGGTCGTGGAAGACGTTCAGCCACGCGACCGTACGGCGGCCGACCTTGATCGGCTTGTGCACTATGCGGCTCCCCGGGCAGGCGGTGGCCATCGACCCGACCTGTCCTGCCGACGACGCCGGGGCCGCCGCCACCGCCGGTGCGGCCAGCACGGGCGCGGCCGGCACGGGCGCGGCGGCCGCGGCGGTGGCGGGCAGCGCAAGGGTCAGGGCCGTGACCAGCGCCATGGTCCGTCTGCCCCAGGGCTTCCGAGGGGTGGTGATCATGACTGCCTCCAAGGATCGTTGTGAACCGGCACGCGTGCCCACCGCACGCGCGCCGACCGTAACCGCGGCAGTCGGGGACCCCTCCCGGGTACGCCCGCTCAGTACCGCATCCCCATCAGGTCGCGGACCTCGTCGAGGGTGCAGTCCGCTATCGCGTTCGCCCGGGCGTTGCCGCTCGCGAGCACCTCGGCGAGGTACCGCGGTCCCGCCGAGGCAAGCTCCTGCCGCCGGGCACGGAGCGGGCGCAGGCCCTCCACCACCGCCTCGCTGACGATCTCCTTGAGCCGCCCCGCGCCGGCCGAGCCCACCTCGTCGGCGAGCGTCCCCGGCGACGTCCCGGTGAAGTGGGCACCGATCTGGAGGAGGTTCGCGATCTCGGGCCGACGCTCCGGCTCGTAGGTGATCGTCCGGTCCGCGTCGGTCCTGGCCCGCTTGAAGTACGCCATGGTCTCGTCCGCCGAGGCGCGCAGCTCCAGCGCGTTCCCGCGCGACTTCGACATCTTGGCGCCGTCGTTGCCCAGGATCGTGAGGGACTGCGCGATGAGCGCGTCCGGCTCGGGGAAGTACGGCTGCGCGGCCGAGTACCGCTGGTTGAAGCGCCGCGCCACCATCCGGGTGGTCTCGAGGTGCGGTAGCTGGTCCTCGCCGACCGGCACGAGGTTGCCGTGGCAGAACAGGATGTCGGCGGCCTGGTGCACCGGGTAGGTGAACAGCAGGCCGCTCGTCCCCCGCCTGCCTCGCTCGGCCGCGGCCGCCGCCTCGGCCTTCACCGTGGGGTTGCGCTCCAGCTCGGCGACGGTGACCAGCGAGAGGAACGGCAGCAGAAGCTGGTTCAGCGCCGGCACCGCCGAATGCGTGAAGACGGTGCTGCGCTCCGGATCCAGGCCGGCCGCCAGATAGTCGAGCAGCACCTCGCGGACGGTGGCGGGCAGGTCCCCGGCGTCGTCCCGGTCGGTGATGACCTGGTAGTCGGCGACGATCAGGAACACCTCGACGCCCAGGTCCTGCAGGCGCACCCGGTTCTCGACGGTCCCGAGCAGGTGACCGAGGTGCAGCGCGCCTGTGGGTCGGTCCCCGGTCAGGACCCGGTACTCCCCCGGGTTCCGGGCGATCCGGCTCTCCAGGACGGCGCTGCGTTCGCGGGCCGCCGCGGCGGACCGGGTAGTGCTGCGTGGCTCGCGGGGTGTGCCGGACGGCGAGGTGGTCGCCTGGGGCGTGATGGTGACGGACATGGGGGTCTCCTTCGGTCGAGGAGCTGCCCGCGCACGACGTCGGGCACAGAAAAAGTCCCGGCTGCGGCGAGCAGCTCGGGACTTCTGTGCGGTGGGCGCGTCAGGTCACGGCTGCGAGTGCAGCCGCCACCAGCTCAGCCCGTGCGTCATGCGGTCAGGGTATGCGGAGGTCCGGCGCTGAGCAATGCCCACGGGCGGGACGGAGCTCCGCCGTCGGGCAGCGAGAATGGATACGTGCCGCACTCCGCCGATGCCCCCACGCTGCCAGAGACCCCGCTCGCCCACGTCGTGTACTTCGAACCGCGCATCCCTGGGAACACCGGGTCCGCGATCCGGCTCGCGGCGGTCACCGGGGCCCGGCTGCACCTGGTGGAGCCGCTGGGCTTCGACCTCTCGGAGGCCAAGCTGAAGCGCGCGGGCCTCGACTACCACGACCTCGCCGTCATGGACGTGCACCCCTCGCTGGACGCGGCGCTCGACGCCCTCCCGGACGCGCGCGTCTTCGCGTTCACGACCCGGGCCACCACTCGGTTCACCGACGTCGAGTACCGGCCGGGTGACGTCCTGCTGTTCGGGCCGGAGCCCACCGGCCTGCCGCCCGAGGCGCTCGCCCATCCGCGGGTCACCGACGAGCTGCGGATCCCGATGCTGCCCGGGCGCAGGTCGCTCAACCTGACGAACGCGGCGTCGATCGCGGTGTACGAGGTGTGGCGGCAGGCGGGGTTCGCCGAGGGGGCGTGACGCAGGTGAACTCGGGGGCACGCCTCAAGAGAGCCCGAGGTGTACGAGCAGGGCGTCATCGAGCTCGGCAGCCTCCTCAGCGGACAGCTTCCCGACACGGTTCACCAGGCGCGCCATGTCGACTGCACGCACCTGTTCCGCCTGCGCCTTGGAGTCGACGGGCAGCCCTGAGCCCTGCTTCGAGACCAGCGTCTGGAACGAGTGCACCCGCTTGACGTTGCTTGTCAGCGGCACGACGGTCAGCACGCCGCGCCCGAGCCGTCGAGCCGCTGCGTTATAGGCGTCATTCGACACGATCACGACAGGACGAACCTTGTTCGCCTCGGACCCCCGAACCGGGTCGAGGTCCGCGTACCAGATCTCACCGCGGTACATCGGACTCCAGTCCGTCGGCCACTGTCACGTCCCAGATCTCTGCTTCACCTGAGTCATACCACTCTGCGATCGCCTGCTCAGCCTCGAGCGTGAGTGCCATCTGCCGCAGTGCGACGATCGCCTCGTGGACGGCGGCCGACCGGGAGCCGAGCCCTTTGTCCTCCGCATAGTCGTCCAGGAACCGTAGATCCTGTTCCGGAATGCTCACACTGACCTTCATACCGGAGATCCTACCCGAACTGCCCCGTTCTGGACCAGGGGTAGTACCCAGGTGGCACCTACCCGGCTACGGCCGGACGACGAGCACACGCCCCGGCGCCAGCTCGTACCTCCCGGGACGCACGCCGGGGCTCGCGGGGCCGGCCTGCGCGAGCACCGTGACCGGCGGCTCGGCCACCACCCGGTCCGACGTCGGGAACCACGTGCGGCCCGGGCTCACCAGGATGAGCATGCCGTCGATGTGCCCGGCCGGGCTGAACGTCGCCGAGCCGTCCGGGTAGCGCCCGATGCCGGCGTCGGTGAGCCGGTCGGCGGTGCCCGGGACGTCGGGCACCGCGATGCCGACCTCGCTCACGGAGAGCAGGTCGCCGGGGCCGAACGGGGCAGGCTGGGTGCCGGGCACGTGCGGGCTCGAGGCCTTCGCCCCCGACGCGTGCCCGGCATCCAGGTTCGAGGGCAGATCACGGCGCGCGATGACCTCCAGGACCGACCGGTCCGGACCCGGGAAGTAGAGCGACCGCGCGTTCCATTCGGGCTGCGCCTCGAACTCCGTCCGGTCGCCGTCGCTCAGCAGCCCTGGGCCCGCCGCGAGGAAGGCTCGGGCCGCGTCGAACCGCGCGTCGTCGATGAGAAAGGCGTAGTGCTGGTCGCCCACGGCGTCGGCGTCCTCCCGGAACCGGACCACCGATCGGCCGACGGTGACCTCCACCGCGCCGATCTCCTTCCGCACCGGCAGGCGAAGGACTGTCTGGTAGTACGCGGCGGTCTCCGTGATCGATCGGGTCACCGTGTCGACGCTCATGATCTGCATGCGGCCCAGCCAACAACCCCAACCTTGGTTGAGGTCAACCCCGCTACGAGAGCAGCCAGGAGGCCGACCGGCGCAGGAGCTCGCGGTGGCCCGCCGAGGCGTACGAGCGCGCGTCGTGGCCCAGCGCCGAGTAGACGGTGCGTCCGCCGTGCGCGTCGTTGACCCACAGGATCGGCTGCTCGGCGCCGTCGTCGTCCACCGTGGTGCCGAGCACGCGCGCGCCCGGAGTCACCTGCAGGCGGCAGTACCGCTCGTCGAAGGCTTCGACGGCGTCGAGACCTTCGGTGACCGGGTGTCCCTGCGCCAGCTCGAACCGCGCCTGGCCGATCGGAGGATGCATGGACTCGCCCGGAATCCACCGTCCGCCGAGCACCTCCGGCCACTCGGGTGCGTCGTAGAAGGTGTTGGCGGCCTGGTGCAGGCCGAGCACCGCTGCCCCGGCCCGCGCCCAGCCCGCCAGCCGGGTGTGGAAGGCGAGCCAGTCGTCGTCGGACCCGTCGAACTCGGGGTCCCGGCGACCCGAGCCGCCGTTGACCACCAGGAGGCCCACGGAGTCGAGGTCGTCCAGCGCGTCCCGGAAGATCCCCCGGACCTCGACCGCACCCAGGTCACCGATGATCCCGGCAACCTGGTGCGACGTCGCGGCGTGGTCGTGCCAGGGGTCCTCGTAGCGTCCGCGGCCGGACAGGATGAGGATGCGCTTCGTCGTCACGATGCGATCCTGCCACGACGTCCGTGGCCTACGGGACTACGAGCACCTTGCCCCGCGCTCGCCCCGACCCGAGGCGCCGGAACGCCTCGACGGTGCCGTCGAGCCCGTAGCGCCGGTCGATCCGGGGCAGCACGTCGCCGGCGACGAGAAGCCGGGCCAGCTCGTCCAGGTCGGCCCGCTGGTTGGGACGCCAGAAGAACGTGGACATCCGGGTCCCGGTCAGCCTGCCGACGACCGGACCCAGGAGCGCCTTCTCCGCGAACGAGCCGATCCGCCGCGCGACCAGCACGTACCGCCCGCCCGGGGCCAGCGAACGCCGGAGCGCCACCAGGGACCGGGTGTCGGCGATGTCGAGGACGACGTCGAACCGCCGGTCACCCCGCACGAAGTCCTCGCGGGTGTAGTCGATCACCTCGTCCGCACCCAGCTCCCGGAGGAAGTCGAGCTTGTCACCGTGATCGACGGCGGTCACGACGGCTCCGCGCGCCTTCGCCATCTGCACGGCGAACGGCCCGACGCAGCCCCCGGCCCCGTTGACCAGCACCCGCTCGCCCGGCCGGATCGGCCCGACGGCACGCAGGCTCTGCAGGGCGAGTGTTCCGGAGTGCGGGGCGGTGGCGGCGACGTCGAACGGGACACCGTCCGGCAGGGGCGCCAGGGCCGACGCCGGGACGAGCACCCGGTCGGCCAACGCGCCGTGCCCGCTGTCGAAGAGGTCGGCCCAGACCCGATCGCCCGGCCGGAGCCCGGTCACGTCCGGCCCCACTTCCTCGACCGTCCCCGCCACGTCGACCCCCACCCGGCGGTTGGTTGGCCGCACCAGCCCTGTCCCGAGGCGGGCGAGACGCGGGAGGCCGAGGAGGTGATCGAGGTCCGCCATGTTCAGGGAGGCTGCGGCGACCCGGACCACCACCTCGCCGGGGCCCGGGACCGGGTCCTCGACCGTGGACACCCGAAGGATGTCGACAGGGCCGTACGCGTCCCGGAGCACTGCCCTCACGCGGTGCCGCCCGAGGCGACCGGCGCCCGCCGGAGCGCGAGGAAGTCGGTGACGCCGAAGAGACGGGCGACCCCACGGTCCCGTTTGGACAGGTAGGGCAGGGCCTCAGCCGGTTCCACGACCTGCGGGGCCACCTGGTGCGTGTACCCCTCGACCCGCAGCTCCGCGGAGCCCGCCGCGCGGATGTTCCGCAGCCAGTCCACGTCCGGTCCGTACGGGAGGTAGACGAGGAAGTCGTCGTCCATCGGATACACGGTGATCGGTGTCGCGTACGGCGCACCCGACCGCCGGCCGACGTGGCGGATCAGCGCGGCGGACGCACCGGGCTCGCCTGCCGTCCGCAGCTCGATGGGGCGGCCGAACCGCTTGCTGAACCTGCGGATGGCGCCGAGCCCGCGGCGGTTCTTGGTACGCATCGTCACCACGAGGGCGAGGAACGCAGCGAGTGCCACCGCCAGCAGCCCTCCGACCGTCCAGAGGATCCAGGTCCACATGACATCTACCTTCTCGAAGAGACTTACGGTGTAAGCCTTACGACGTAAGGTAGGCCCGTGCGCGGGGCCCGTCAAGGGTTCTGCCGACGTAGGATCGCGAGACCATGACTTCACCCAGGACGACGGGCACGGCCCAACGGAGCGCCCTGACGCGCGCCCGGGTGCTCGAGTCGGCGGTCGCCCTGGCCGACCGCGACGGCCTCGGGTCACTCACCATGCGCAGCCTGGCCCGCGAGCTCGGGATCGAGGCGATGTCGCTCTATCACCACGTCGCCAACAAGGAAGACCTCCTGGACGGCGTGGTCGACGTCGTCGCGGCGGAGATCCAGGACGCCGTCGGCCGGCTGGAGCCCGTGGCCGACGACGCGCCCCGGTCCTCGTGGAAGCCGGCCATGCGCCGGCAGATCCTCACGGCCCGGGCGGTGCTGCTGCGCCACCCGTGGGCGTCGACGGTCCTGGAGACCAGGAAGTCCTTCAGCCTGCACGTCGTCCGGTACTACGACTCGCTGATCGGGCTGATGCGGCGCGGCGGATTCTCGTACGACCTGGTCCACCACGCCATGCACGCGCTGGGCAGCCGTGCGCTCGGCTTCTCCCAGGAGCTCTTCGAGCCCGACGGCGCCACGGCGGGCTCGGCGGCCGGTGGCGGCGCCAAGGAGGGCGCCGCCGACGCCGCCACCGCGATGCTCATGCAGATGGCCGACCAGGTCCCGCACATGGTCGAGATGCTCGCCGCCGTCAGCCACGACGACGCCGACCCCACCCTCGGCTGGTGCGACGACCAGACCGAGTTCGAGTTCGGCCTGGACATCATCCTCGACGGGCTCGACCGGCTGGCCGAGCGCGAGCGGCCCTGACCCGGGTCAGCGCAGGGGGTCGAACGGCCGGATCTCCTCGGGCACCTGACCCGTGGTGATCAACGCCGCCAGCGCCCGGCCCGTCGCCGGGCCGAGCACCATGCCCCACATGCCGTGACCGCCTGCCACGTAGACGCCGGGCGCGGCCGTCCGGCCAACGAGCGGCAGCCCGTCCGGCGTCACCGGCCGGGAACCCACCCACTCGTCCTCGCGGGAGTCCAGGTCCACACCTTCGAACAGGCCCCGGACGGAGCTCACTATCGCGTCGACGCGGGCGGGCTGGAACGGCTCGTCGGGCCCGCGGAACTCCATGGTCCCGGCGATCCGCAGCCGCCCCTGGTACGGCGTGCAGGCCACGCGCCTGGCCGGAAAGTAGACGGGGTGGTCGATCGGCGGGCCCGCCACGGGCACGCTGAACGAGTAGCCCCGTCCCGCCTGCACCCGGGTCCGCACCCCGAACCGCTGCGCCAGCTCCGGGAGCCACGCGCCCGTGGCGAGCACCACGGCGTCGGACGTCACGGCGTCGTGTCCGTGGACCGCTGTCTCGACGCCGCCCGGGACCACGCGGACGCCCTCGACCCGGGCGTCCGAGAGCACCTTCGCGCCGCGTGCGCTGACCGACGTCGCGAGGGCCTGCACATAGGCCCCCGGATCGATGTACCGCTGGCCCTCGAGCGTCCAGGTCGACTGAACCGCCCGGGAGAGGTGCGGCACACGGACGCCGTCGGGCATCCTCGAGAGGCGGACCTCCTGGCCCGCCTTGGCCACGCCGCGCAGCTCGTGCACGAACGGGCGCGACTCCCGCTCCCGCTCGAACCCGACCACCCAGCGGCTCGGGTGCGACGTCGCGTGCACGCCACCGGCCTCGAGCTCGTCGTACGCCTCGAGCGCGAGCCGGTCGATCGGGGTCAGGGCTGCCATGGCGCGCTGCCACGCACCGTGCGTCGCGTTCGCCATGAAGCGCACGAGGAACGCCCACAGGGCGCCGTCGAACCGGAAGGGGACGCTGAGGGCCGCGCTGGGGTCCAGCATCGCCTTGGGTCCATAGGCCCAGAGCGACGGGTCGGCCAGCGGCATCGCCATGCCCGGGGTGAGCCAGCCGGCATTACCCCAGGACGCCCCTGCCGCGACGCCGTGCCGGTCGAGGACCGTCACCTCCACACCACGTTCCTGCAGGTGCCAGGCGGTCGCGAGGCCGACCATGCCTGCTCCGACGACTGTCGCGGTCTTCATCTCGGACACGCTCGTGCTCCTTCTCTCCAGGGCCGTACCTCGGTACCCCTCCCCGTCGAGCGGTGAACCCTCCAATCGTCCGCCCGCCGGATCGATATGGCGCAACGGCTCCGTGAAGTGCGGTGGAACGTGTGGTGTGGATTTCCTGGTTGTCCCGCTCCGGCGCCGGGGCGGACGCCGGAGCGGGCGTCCCACGCTCGCGTCCCTCTCAGGCGAGGGGCTGCGCCAGGGGTTCGATCGCCGCGATCTCGTCCTCGGTGAGCGGGCCCGCCGAGAGCGCCGCCACGTTGTCCTCGAGCTGCGCCACAGACGACGCGCCGATGAGCGCCGAGGTCACGCGGCTGTCGCGCAGCACCCAGGCGAGCGCGAGCTGTGCGAGCGTCTGGCCGCGGCCCTCCGCGATCTCGTTGAGCGCCTTGGCCCGGCCCAGGTAGTCCTCGGTGAGCGCGCCGGACGAGAGGAACGGCGAGTCCGGACGGGCCGCACGGGATCCCTCCGGCGCCGCACCCGCGAGGTACTTGCTGGTCAGCAGGCCCTGCTGCAGCGGGGAGAACACGATGGTCCCGACCCCCAGCTCACCGACGACGTCGAGCAGCGACTCGCTCTGCCTGCCGTCGTAGGGGTCCTCGTGGGCGGGGTTCTCGATGTGCCGGTTGAGCATCGAGTAGGACGGCTGGTGGATGAGCAGCGGGACACCCAGGTCGCGGAGGACCAGCGCCGCCTCGCGCGTCCGCGCCGGCGAGTAGTTCGAGACGCCGACGTAGAGCGCCTTGCCCTGCTGGACCGCCGACGCGAGCGCGCCCATCGTCTCCTCGAGCGGCGTCGAGGGGTCCGGCCGGTGGTGGTAGAAGACGTCGACGTAGTCGACCCCCATCCGGGCGAGCGACTGGTCCAGGGAGGCCAGCAGGTACTTGCGCGACCCGTGGTCCCCGTACGGGCCGGGCCACATGTCGTAGCCCGCCTTGGTCGAGAGGATCAGCTCGTCGCGGTACGGCTTGAGGTCCGCCGCGAAGTGCCGCCCGAAGTTCACCTCGGCGGACCCGTACGGCGGGCCGTAGTTGTTCGCCAGGTCGAGGTGGGTCACGCCCAGGTCGAGCGCGCGGCGCAGGATGGCGCGCTGGGCGTCGAACGGGCTGGTGTCACCGAAGTTGTGCCAGAGCCCGAGGGAGAGCGCGGGCAGGTCCAGGCCGGAGCGGCCGGTCCGGCGGTAGGTCATGGTGTCGTAGCGGTTCTCCGCCGCGAGGTACCGGGGTTCGAGAGGCATGCCGTCATCGTGGCACGGATGGCGGGAAAGCTGTCCGCCCGGACCACCGTTCCGTGCCACGATGCGCGTCATGTCCCAGCAGATCTTCGACCTGGTCGTCCGGCGGACCTGGCGAGTTCCTCTCACGGCGGTCTCCTCCGGCGACGCCGCCTCGGTCGCCCGGCGGTTCGACGGCGTCCTCCTCACCTTCGGCTACAAGGCCTCGGGCCGCCTGCTGAGCTACCTGGGCACCCTGACACCGCAGGACGCGCGCCAGGTGTCGGTGCAGGTGCTGGCGGTGGTGCAGGAGGCGGTCGGCGCGCACGCGCAGCACAACCCCTACTTCCGGGACTTCCCGCGCAACGTGCCCGACACGCTCGACTTCTGGGTGTCCTGCCTCGAGGAGGCCCTGAAGGGCGCGCCCGGAGCCGCGGACACCGGGGCGATCTTCACGCGCCGCGGGTTCGACCTGCTCGCCCTGCCGCGTTACGGCAGGTACCAGCACACCTACGAGGAGATGGTCGCCGCACACGACGCGTTCCTCCCCACGCTCGGTGACCGCCGCACGGTGCTCGACGTGGGCGGCACGCTCGACGAGGAGGTGCACGGCCTCTACCGCCACCTGGCAGGGAGCACCACACCGCTGTCCGACGCCGACCTCGCGGCGCTCGCGCTGCTGGCCCCGTACTGCGCCGGCATGGAGCAGCCCGCGACGGTCCCGCTGCGGTCGGCCCGCGCGATCGTCAACGCGACGCACGTCCTGTACGGCAGGGAGCCCGAGATCGACACCGTCACCGACGTGCTGCGGCTGGCCTGCGCGCTCTCCGGCGGCGACGTGACCCTGGAGACCTCGACGCGGTTCCGCTCGCTGCCGCGTCCGGTCCGGCGCACGCTGCTCGCCGCTCTCGACGCGGTCGTCGGCGCGTCGCCCGCCAAGGTCGGCGACGTCGGTACGTACCGCGAGGCGTGGAAACGGCTGGGTGAGCGGCTGCACCCGCACGAGCACACCGGACCAGGCGCACGGGTCTTCGCCGTCGCCCGCGGTGAGGACGATGCGCCGTCCCTGCCCGCTCGCGTGGAGCGGGCGTTCGCCGCGGGCGCGCGGGCCGAGGCGTTGCAGCTGCTCGCGGCGGCCCCGGGCGCGCTTGTGCGGCGCGCCGACCACCTGCTGCGGTCCGCGGCCGACGACGCGGAGGCGGCCGCCGTGGTCGACGCGCTCGAACGGGCGCTGCCGGGCGTGTCCGGCCGGGTCGTGCTCGGCCTCCGTGAGCACCTGGAGAACCGTCGCCCGCAGACGGCGCGGGGACCAAGCGGGAGCGGACGACCGAGCGTGGGGCACCCAGACCCGGGTCGACGGGTCTTCGTCAACCGTCGCGGTGGCGCGTGGGCCTCGGCCGACGAGCGGCCGGGCCTCCCCCCGGACGCGCTGACCACGCTGGCCCGGGCCTGTGACGCCGAGGTGCTCCGCCGGGTGCCGAGGCCGCAGGACCTGGTGGTCGACCCCGACCTCCTCGACGTGGCGCTCCCGCTGTCCGCACGGGCCCGGCCTGACGGCGCCGGGGTGCTCCCCCGCGGTTCGCGGACGCGCGTGACGGGTGAGCTGCTGCGGTTCTTCGTGCACTGGCGGCAGACGAGCCGCACGACGGACCTCGACCTGTCGTGCCTGCTGCTGGACCGGGACTTCGCCGACGCCGAGCACGTCTCGTGGACGCGGCTCCGCGGTGAGGGCTTTGTGCACTCCGGTGACCTCACCGAGGCCCCCGGCGGCGCCACCGAGTTCGTGGATGTGAGCACCCACCGGATCCGGCGGCCCGTCGTCGTGCCGGAGGTGCACCTGTACTCGGGTGAGCGGTTCGACCAGCTGGCCGAGGGGTTCTTCGGCTTCATGTCGCGAGACGCCGCGCAGGCCGGTCTGCCGTTCGAGCCGGCGACGGTGCGCCTGAAGTCCGACCTCACGGGCGCGGGGCGGGTCGTGATCCCGGCCGCCTTCCTGCGCGGCGAGGACGGCTGGGAGGCGCTCTGGCTGCACCTCGACCTGAACGGCTCGCCCGGGTACAACACGGTCGAGGAGCACCGGGTCACCACGACGACGCTGGTCCGCGCCATCGCGGCACGCCAGTACCTCACGGTGCGCTACCTGGTTGAGCTGCTCCGGGCCGACGGCGTGAAGGTGCACCACGAGATGCCGCAGGGCACGGGCCCGGTGACCTACCTCGGGTTCGGGGCTCCGGAGGAGCTGCCGGCGGGCTCCCGGGTGGTGACACCGCAGAACCTGCTCGACCTGGTACCGGCCTGACGTCTAGGATGTCCCCCGGACGAGGCCATGTGGCGGCTTCCTTCTCCCTCTCTGGATAACCTAGTCGCCACGCTCTCCTCGTCCTCCTTCTTCGGTTCACCCCAGCGCCTGCTGCCAGTCGAGTCGTGCTCCTGGCAGCAGGCGCTGTGCTGAACGGCGCTGACCGTGTCAGCGAGGTCGGGTCAGCAGTGGAGGTTGCCGCCCGGGTCCACACCCAGCGCGCTCGTGAAGCGCAGGTACGTGTCGACGCGGCTCTGCACCTGGGCGGGGTTGCCGCCGTTGCACTCGATGCTGCCGTTGATGCTGCGGATGGTCTCGCCGAAGCCGCGGCTGTTCACGATCGCCGCGTGCGGCGTCATGGTGCCCGGGCCGTTCTGGGTGTTCCAGTACCAGAGGCCGGTCTTCCAGGCGATCGCCGAGTCGGTCTGCACCAGACGCGGGTTGTTCAGCAGGTCGATGCCGAGCGCGTCGCCCGCCGCCTTGTAGTTGAAGTTCCAGCTCAGCTGGATCGGGCCCTTGCCGTAGTACTGGTCGCGGCCGGCCGGGCAGCCGTAGGGCTGGGACAGGTCGCAGTAGTGCGGGTAGTTCGCCGTGTTCTGCTCGACGATGTGCACCAGCCCACCGGTCTCGTGCGAGACGTTGGCGAGGAACGCGGCGGCCTCACGCTTCTGGATAGTCTCGCTGCCGCTGTTGGCGAAGCCCGGGTAGGCGCTGAGCGCGGCGACGAGCCCCGAGTACGTGTAGAACGAGTTCCGGTTCGGGAAGAACTGGTTGAACTGGGCCTGGCTGACCGGGAAGTCCTCGGCGCCGGGCGGGTCGACGGGCGGCTCACCGCCGTCGCACGTGCCGGTGCGCTCCCACACGCCCCATTCGCCGGTGGTGCCGGGCGTCTCGCCCTGCGTCCACCACTTGGCCCGCCATGCGGCGCCGGCGTGCGTGACCTGGTTGCCGCCGACGTAGACGGCGCTGCTGCTCCAGGCAGCCGCGCTGCAGCTGGCCACAGCGGCCTGGGCTGCCGGTGCGGGGGCCGCGGCTGCTGCTCCTGGCGCCAGGAGCGCAGCGACGAGAGCTGCGATCAGTAGCGGTGCGCGACGAGATCTCACGGGGAACCACCTCGCTTCCGGTTCGGGGCCGCCGTACGTCGGCGACCGATTTGTTCAGGAACCTAGCAAGGTGTGCGTCGTGCGGGAGTGAGGGATTCCCACACGCCGACCCGTAGGCAGGGACCGCCGCCGTCGGGAAGCCTTCCCCTTGACCCTCACACCGTGTCAGGCGGGAGAACTGGACTGTGTTGCCCATCGGAGCGTTCGCACGGATCGGCCAGGTGTCCCATCGCATGCTGCGGCACTGGGACACGGCAGGCCTGCTCGTACCCGCCCACGTCGACGAGTTCACCGGCTATCGGTCGTACGACCCGTCACAGCTCGCCCGGTTGCACCGCATCGTGGCGCTGCGCCAGCTCGGCTTCGGCCTCGACGACATCGCGGCCGCCCTGGCCGAAGGCGTCGACACCGGCCGGCTCGCCGTGCTGCTGCGCGAGCGCAGGGACGAGGTGGCCCGCGAGCACGCACTGGCCACCGCGCAGCTGGCCGACGTCGCGCGGAGGCTCCGGCTCATCGAAGAGGAGAAGACCATGTCCACCATCGAGATGATCACCAAGGACCTGCCCGCGGTCAGGCTTGCCGCACGTTCCACGACCGTGGCGGAGCAGCCACAGGTGGGGGCCGTCGTCGGGCCGCTCTTCGACGCCGTCGCGGAGGTCCTCACCGACGCGCACGGGCCAGGGCTCCTGGAGGTCCCGGTCGCCCAGTACGACATGGGCGAGGACGGCGTCAGCATCGTCTGCGGATTCGAGTACGACGGCGAGCCGCTGCCCGGCATCGAGATCGTCGAGCTGCCCGCCGAGCCGCTCGCCGCGTGCGCCATCCACCTGGGGCCCATGAACGGGATCTCCAGGAGCTGGATGGCCTGATGACGGAGGCCGCGGAGCGCGGGCTCACGCCGTCGGGCCCCGGGCGCGAGCTGTACGTCCGGGCCGAACGGGAGGACCAGGCCGACTGGGTCACCGAGCTGCAGCAGCCGGTCACCCGGGCCTGACCCGGGGTGCCGGGTCAGGCCGAGTCGCGGACGACCAGCACCGGCTCGAAGATGGCGGAGCGCACCATCGGCTCGTCGGCGTCGATCTGCTCCAGCAGCATGCGCGCCATCTCTTCCGCCATCTTCTCCACCGGCTGGCGCACGGTCGTGAGCCGGGGCCGGGTCTGCACCGCAACGGGGCTGTCGTCGAAGCCGACTATCGCGACGTCCTCGGGCACCCGCCGGCCGCCGGTCTGCAGCACGTGGATGGCGCCCTGGGCCATGAGGTCGTTCGAGACGAAGACCCCGTCGAGGTCCGGGGCGGTCGCCAGCAGCTCCGCCATCGCGACCTCGCCGCTCTCGAACGTGAACGAGCCCTCGACGCTCGGGACGAACGCATGCCCACGCCGGGCCGCCGCATCACGGAAGCCGTCGAGCCGGTCCCGGGCGGACGGGACGTCGACCGGCCCCGAGATCACGCCGAGCCTACGGCAGCCCCGGTCGAGCAGGTGGTTCGCCGCGAGGCGGGCGCCGTCCGCGTTGGCGAGGTCCACGTAGCTCGCCGGGATCGCGTGGCCCGGCCGCGCGAAGAGCACTATCGGGCTCCCGGTACCCAGCAGCTCCTCCGGCAGCGGGTCGTCGGCGTGCGTCGACACCAGCAGCGCCCCGTCGGCGTTGCCGAACCGCAGGTAGGAGACAACCTGGGCGCGCGTCTGGTCGTTGTCGGCGAACATCAGGACGGGGTGCACGTCGTGCGGCCGGAGCGTCCGGACGAGGGACCCGACCACCCGTCCGAAGAACGGGTCGGAGAAGACGCCCGACAGGTCCAGCTCGGTGTCCGGATCGGCGTCGGCTCCCGAGATGACGACGGCTACGGTGCCCGTGCGACGCGTGACCAGGGAACGCGCCGCGCGGTTGGGCACGTAGCCGGTCTCGGCCACCGCCTCCAGGACCACCTCCTGCACCGCGGGCGCGACCTTGCGCTTGCCGTTGATCACGCGGGACACGGTCGCGCGGGAGACGCCGGCGACCTTCGCCACGTCCTCCAGGGTCGGCGCCGGACGCCGCAGATCCTTGCTCACAGGCTGACGGTAACAGAGTAAGAGCGCTCTCCCATGGACTTCGGCCGGGTGACATGAGGCCCGTTCGAGTTGCGGCGACACCATTGGGAAGCTTGAACAACATCTGCCTGAAGGCGCCAATCGCCACTAAACACGAGCGCAAGAGCGACACCGGAACCCTTGACGACCCGTCGGGAGCAGGTCGAGTATGGGCAGCGTAAGAGCGCTCTCCCAGATTCGCGACGCACCGGAGCGACGCGAAGGCAGGCTCAACGACGACCCCGCCCCGGCCGCGCACCTGGCCGACGCGCGGACGGAGAGGAAGACCCATGATCACCACCGGATCACCCGGCGCGGGGACGGCCCTGCTCGGGCGCGGCCTGCGCAGCCTGCGCCGCCTACGCGCCGGAGCCGCCGCCCTCGCGACCGGACTGCTGGCGGCGACGGCCCTGGTCGCGCCCGCGACGTCGGCCCAGGCCGCACCGGTCCTGCTGTCCCAGGGTCGGCCGGCCACCGCGTCCTCCGTCGAGAACGCGGACTACACGCCCGCGAGCGCCGCCGTCGACGGCGACCTCGGCACCCGCTGGGCGAGCGAGTTCAGCGACCCGCAGTGGATCCGGGTCGACCTCGGCCGCTCCGCCGACCTCGACCACGTGGAGCTGGTCTGGGAGGCGGCGTACTCGACGACCTACCAGTTCCAGGTCTCGGCGGACGGCAGCTCGTGGTCCACCGTGTACTCGACCAGCTCGGGCGACGGCGGTACCGACACGTTCGCCGTCGACGGGACCGCGCGCCATGTGCGGCTGCTGTCGACGGCCCGGTCGGGCGGTTACGGCAACTCGCTGTGGGAGCTGCGCGTATTCGGCGAGGGCGGGACCGACCCGGGCGACCCCGGTGACCCGACCTACGTGGACCCGGGTCACCCGAACGTGCCCGTGCGCGACTCCGGGCCGAGCAAGGTGGAGGTGGTGGGCGGCAACGGTGCCTGGGACCTGCAGGTCGACGGCCGGCCCTACACCGTGCGGGGCTTCACGTGGGGCCCGTCGTTCAGCGCGGCCGACCACTACATGCCGCCGCTCGTCGCGATGGGCGCCAACACGGTCCGCACCTGGGGCACCGGGGCGGACACCCGCCAGCTGCTCGACTCCGCCGCCGCGCACGACGTGCGCGTGGTGATGGGGTTCTGGCTCCTGCCCGGCGGCGGCCCAGGTTCCGGCGGCTGCATCGACTACCGCAGCGACACCGCGTACAAGTCCGAGACCAAGGCCGACATCCTGCGCTGGGTCGAGACGTACAAGAACCACCCCGGCGTGCTCATGTGGAACATCGGCAACGAGGCGATCCTTGGCCTGCAGAACTGCTACTCGGGCACGGAGCTGGAGCAGATCCGCAACGCCTACGCGGCCTTCGTCAACGAGGTGAGCGTCGCCGTGCACCAGGCGGACCCGAACCACCCGACCACGAACACCGATGCCTGGGCGGGTGCCTGGCCGTACATCGAGCGCAACGCCCCGGACCTCGACCTGCTGTCGATCAACGCCTACGGCGACGTGTGCAACATCCGCGAGGCCTGGGAGACGGGCGGCTACGACCGCCCCTACCTGCTGACCGAGGGCGGTGCGGCCGGCGAGTGGGAGGTGCCGGACGACGCCAACGGCGTCCCGGAGGAGCCGACCGACCTCGAGAAGGGCGCGGCGTACGTGGACTCGTGGCGGTGCCTGCGGGAGCACGAGGGCGTCTCGCTGGGCGCGACGTTCTTTCACTACGGCATCGAGGGCGACTTCGGCGGCGTGTGGTTCAACATCCTGCCCGGCGACAACAAGCGCCTCGGCTACTACTCGATCGCGCGGGCCTGGGGCGTGGACACCTCCGGGATGAACACGCCGCCGCGCATCTCCGCCATGAGCGTTCCCGGCTCGACCGCGGTGGAGGCAGGCGAGCAGTTCACGGTCTCCGTGGACGTGACGGACCCCGACGGCGACCCGATCACGTCGAACGTGATGCTGAACAGCAAGTACATCAACAACGCCGGCGGCATCGCGCAGGCGCAGTTCACGCAGTCCGCACCCGGCACGTTCCGGGTCACGGCGCCGGAGATGCTCGGCGTCTGGAAGGTCTACGTGTTCGCCGAGGACGGCGAGGGCAACGTCGGCGTGGAGACCAGGTCGTTCCGCGTCGTCGCGCCGCAGGTCGACGGGACGAACATCGCCCGGGGCAGGACGGCGACGGCGTCGAGCTTCGACCCGTGGAACGGCGACTGGACGCCCGGCCGCGCGATCGACGGGGACCCGGCCACCCGCTGGGCCAGCGAGTGGGGCCCGTCCGCCTGGTACCGGGTGGACCTGGGATCGGTGCAGTCGTTCGACCACCTGCAGCTCGTCTGGGAGACGGCCTACGGCAAGTCCTACGAGATCCAGACATCAAACGACGGCAGCACCTGGAACACGATCAGGACGGTCACGGGCGGCAACGGCGGCGTCGACAGCATCGACGTCTCGGGGTCCGGCCGGTACGTGCGCCTCAACCTCACCGAGCGCGGCACCGAATGGGGCTACTCCCTGTACGAGGTCGGGATCTACCAGCGGTGACACAGCGAAGACGTCAACAGCCAAGAACCAGCAGTGAAGGAGGAACCATGCGCACAGCACTCCGCACGCCCACCAGCCTCAGTCCTCGCGTACTGGCCGGCGCTCTCGCCACGGTACTGCTCGCCTCGACCCTGAGCGCGGCCGGGACCGTCGGCGCCGTCACCGCCGTCGCCGAGCCGAACACGCTGCTCTCGCAGGGCGCGCTCACGGCGGCCTCGAGCTCGGAGTCCGCAGGCCTCGGCCCGCGGTTCGCGGTCGACGGCGACCGCGGCACCCGCTGGGCCAGCGCCCAGACGGACGACGAGTGGATCCGGATCGACCTGGGCCGCTCGTACGCCCTCGACCACATCGCCCTGGAGTGGGAGGCCGCGTACGGCGCGGCGTTCCGGCTCCAGGTGTCCGCCGACGGCAACGCGTGGAGCACCGTCGTGACCGAGTCCTCCGGGACGGGCGGCACCGAGGTGTACGACGTCACGGCAACGGGTCGCTACGTCCAGCTCGTCGGCACCGCCCGCGGCACCGGTTACGGCTACTCCCTGCTCGAGTTCCAGGTGTTCGGCGACGGCGAGGCCGGTGGCCCCGAGGACCCGCCGCCCTTCCCCGACGACGAGGTCACGCACCACGAGTTCCAGGCGAACTGCACCTTCTCGCACTTCCTGCCGGACGACCCGATCGTGTACCCCGGGCAGCCCGGACGGTCGCACCTGCACACGTTCATCGGCAACCGGTCGACCAACGCGTTCACCACGCCCGCGAGCCTGCTCGCCAACCCGGCCGGGACGTGCACCGTGCCCCAGGACAAGTCGGCCTACTGGTTCCCCGCGCTCACCAAGGGCGGCGTGCCCGTCGAGCCGAACATCCCGCTGACCGTCTACTACAAGTCGGGCATCGACGACTACACCTCCGTCGTGCCGTTCCCGGCGGGGCTGCAGTTCCTGGCCGGCGACATGATGGCCTCCGTCGACGAGTTCCGCACCGCGCCGGGCGCCGTGGAGGGCTGGGAGTGCGGCGACATCTCCAAGAGCTGGGAGATCCCGGCGTACTGCCCGCCCGGGACCCAGCTCAACATCCGGTACCAGGCGCCGAGCTGCTGGGACGGCATGCACCTGACCCCGGAGGAGTCCGCCCACATGGGCCACGGCACGCACATGGCGTACCCGGTCTCGGGCCAGTGCCCGATGACCCACCCGGTGGCCGTCCCGATGCTCGAGTTCAAGATCGCCTGGCCGGTCAGCGGTGACATGTCCGACGTCGCGCTCGTCAGCGGATCCGACCAGTCCTGGCACTACGACTTCGTCAACGCCTGGGACCCCGAGGTGCTCCGCCGCCTCGTGGAGCAGTGCATCAACGGCGGCCTCCAGTGCAACCCGCGCGGCTACGACCTGTACAAGCCGCACCGCGGCACCGTGCTCGACGAGAACTACCAGCTCGTGCCCGAGCCCGCCGCACGCGAGGAGGTCCGCTCATGACCCGGGCACGGCAGCGCGGACGGCGGGCCTGGCTCGCCGTCGCGGTCGCGGCGGCCTGTGTCGCCGCGCCGCTGACGGCGGTCGCCGCGCCGGCGTCGGGCCCCGCTCCCGTGCGGGCGGAGGCGGCGCGGGCCGAGGCCGCGGGGGCCGAGGCCGCGGCGGCGTGCACCACGAACGCCGCGCTCGGGAGGCCGGCCACGGCGTCGTCCACCGAGGGGCCGTTCGGCGCGGCCCTGGCCGTGGACGGCGAGGCCGGGACCCGCTGGAGCAGCCTGCCCGCCGATCCGCAGTGGATCCGCGTCGACCTGGGCTCGGTGCAGGACCTGTGCCGGGTCGAGCTCTCCTGGGAGACGGCGTACGGCAGGGACTTCCGGATCGAGGCCTCCGACGACGGCACCACGTGGCGGACCCTCCGGACCGTCACCGACGGGACCGGCGGCGCGCAGGGCTTCGACGTCGTGGGGACCGGCCGGTACGTGCGGATCACCGGCACGGAGCGGGGCACCGGCTACGGCTACTCCCTGTGGGAGCTCAGGGTGCTCACGGACGACGGCAGCAGCACACCCGGCGACCCGATCCCCGGCGGCGGTGACCTCGGGCCGAACGTGCACGTCTTCGGCCCGGACACGCCGACGAGCCAGGTCCAGGCCGCGGTGGACGCGGTGTACGACCAGCAGGAGTCCGACCAGTTCGGCGACGGGCGGCACCAGTTCCTGTTCGAGCCCGGCACGTACCCGGTGCACGTCAACGCAGGCTTCCACACCTCGATCGCGGGGCTGGGCACCCGCCCGGACGACGTGAACATCACCGGCGGCGTCTGGGCCGACGCCGAGTGGTTCGAGGGCAACGCCACGCAGAACTTCTGGCGTTCGGTCGAGAACCTCGCCGTGACGCCGTCGGGCGGAGACATGCGATGGGCGGTTTCGCAGGCCGCGCCGATGCGTCGCGTGCACGTCAAGGGCAACCTGATGCTGCACTCGTCCCGGTACGGCTGGGCGTCGGGCGGCTACATCGCAGACTCCGTGGTCGACGGCCAGGTCCGCGCCTGGACCCAGCAGCAGTGGTACACCCGCGACTCGACGCTCACGGGCGGCTGGGCGGGGACACTGTGGAACATGGTGTTCTCCGGCGTGGAGAACGCCCCACCGACGTCCTTCCCCGAGCCTGCCGTGACCACCCTCGCCACCACCGGGATCATCCGCGAGAAGCCGTACCTCTACCTCGACGGCGAGGACTACGCGGTGTTCGTGCCGTCGGCCCGCGAGGGCACGCGGGGCGCGACCTGGGACGGCGGGACGACGTCGGGCACCTCGATCCCGCTGGACGAGTTCTACGTGACCCGGCCCGGCGACTCGGCCGAGCGGATCAACCAGGCGCTCGACCAGGGCCTGCACCTGCTGCTCACGCCCGGCATCTACGAGACGACGGGGACGATCGAGGTGGACCGTGCGGACACCGTCGTGCTCGGCCTCGGGTACGCCACCATCGTGCCCACCGCCGGGCAGACGGCGATGCGGGTGGGCGACGTGGACGGCGTCCGCATCGCGGGTGTCCTCTTCGACGCCGGCGCCACCGAGTCGCCGTCGATGCTCACGGTCGGCACGGAGGGGTCCACGGCGGACCACGCGGACGACCCGGTCTCCCTGCACGACGTGTTCGTCCGGGTCGGCGGGGCGCACGTCGGGCGCGTGGACCAGGCGATCGTCGTGAACGCGGACGACACGATCGTCGACCACATCTGGTCCTGGCGCGGTGACCACGGCGAGGGCATCGGCTGGGACGTCAACACCGCCGACAACGGCCTGGTGGTCAACGGCGACGACGTCGACGGGTACGGGCTCTTCGTCGAGCACTACCAGGAGTACAACACCCTGTGGAACGGGGAGCGCGGCCGCACGATCTTCTACCAGAACGAGCTGCCGTACGACCCACCGAACCAGGCCGCCTGGAACCACGACGGCATCCGTGGCTGGGCGGCGTACAAGGTCGCGGACCACGTGACGCAGCACGAGGCGTGGGGTCTGGGGTCGTACTGCGTGTTCACCTCGGACGCGTCGATCACCTCGGACAACGGCTTCGAGGTGCCGCGTACGCCGGGGGTGCGGATGCACTCGCTGCTCACCGTGTCGCTCGGCGGGGTGGGCACGTACGAGCACGTGATCAACGGCGTCGGGCCGCGCGCCGCGGGGACGGAGACGGTCCCGGCCAAGGTGGTGAGCTACCCGTAGCCAGGTGGTCGGCAGGTCGAGCGGCCGGCTGATCGGCCGGCCGGATGACCATGCACCTGCTGCCAGGCGGAGCCCGATCCTGGCAGCAAGTGCGTGGTCATCCGCGGGGGCCGATCCGGCTCAGCGGAGGGTCTCGGCGCGGCGGTCGACCGCTTGCTTGGCCTCGAGCAGGCCGTCGCCCGTGAGCTCGCGGTAGCGCTTGACCGCCTCGATCTTGCGGTCGGCCCGGATCAGCGCGTCGACGTCGGCTATCCCCTCCGGCTCAGGCACGACGACGCCGAGCTGCGCCATGACGAGGTCGATCTTGGTGTGGAGCTTGTCCATCGCGTGCTGCTGCGTCCTCCGGTGACCGCTCTCCGAGATCCAGCCCAAAACCGACAGGACGATCAACGACATCACCAATATCTCCATGACCAGGAGAGTAGCCGCGCGCCCCCGGGTGCCAGCCAGCAAAGTCGGCGAGGTCAGGCGCTCACGTGACGGCGCCCATGTGCCACGGGACGAACTCCTCGGCCCCGATCCCCAGCTCCTCGCTGACGGTCTGCTCCCCCGACGCGACGGCCAGGATCCGGTCGAAGATCTGCCGGCCCACCTCGGCGACGGTCGCGGTGCCGTCCACGACCACCCCCGCGTTGATGTCCATGTCCTCGGACATCACCGAGTACATGGGGGTGTTGGTCGCCACCTTGATGGACGGCGTCGGACGGCAGCCGAAGACCGAACCACGGCCGGTGGTGAAGACGACGACGTTGGCCCCGCCAGCGACCAGGCCGGTGACCGACACGGGGTCGTAGCCGGGGGTGTCCATGAAGCCGAACCCGCGCTCGGTGATCGGCTCGGCGTACTCGTAGACGGCGCCGAGGTCGGCCTGCCCGCCCTTGGCGACCGCGCCGAGCGACTTCTCCAGGATCGTCGTGAGCCCGCCGGCCTTGTTGCCCGGCGACGGGTTGTTGTCCAGCGTGCCTCCGCCCGCCGCGACGTAGCCCCGCCACCAGTCGATGCGGTCCAGCAGCTTCTTGGCGATGCCGGGCGAGGTCGCCCGGGCGGTCAGCAGGTGCTCTGCGCCGTACACCTCGGGGGTCTCCGCGAGGACCGACGTCGCCCCGTAGGCGACCAGCCGGTCCGAGGCCCAGCCCAGCGCTGGGTTGGCCGTGATGCCCGAGTAGCCGTCGGAACCACCGCAGTTGAGGGCGAGCACCAGTTCCGCGACGTCGCACTCGACCCGCTCGCGCGCGTTGACCAGCGGCAGCATCTCGCGGACGGCGGCAACGCCCGCGCGGACCGAGGCCCGCACGCCGCCGGCCTCCTGGATGGTCAGCGAGCGCACGACGGTGTCGTCAGGGATGGCCGCGAGCAGCCCCTGCCGCGTGTCGTCGGGTGGTCCGACGGTGGGCATCCCCAGGTCGGCGACCTGGCCCGAGCGAGCCGACAGCGCGGCCCCCGGCACCATCTCGCAGCCCAGGCCCAGCACCAGCAGGCCGGCGACGTTCGGGTGGGCGGCGTACCCGCGCAGGGTGCGCAGCAGGATCTGGCCGCCCTCGGAGTCCGGCACCAGGCCGCAGCCCGACGTGTGGGTCAGCGCGATGACGCCGTCGACGTTCTCGAACTCGTCGAGGGCCGTGCCGCTGAACTGGTCGGCGATCATCTTCGCCGTCGACGCGGAGCAGTTCACGCTGGTCAGGATCGCGACGAAGTTCCGGGTGCCGACCCGCCCGTTCGCCCGCCGGAAACCGCGGAACGTAGGGCGGGCGCCGTCGGGCGTGGGGAGGTCCGTGCGGGTGCCGCCAAGGGGTGCCTCGCGCGTGCCCTCCTCGAAGCCGAGGTTGTGCGAGTGCACGTGGTCGCCCGGGGCGATGTCGGCGGTCGCAACCCCGATGACCTGCCCGTACTTGTGCACCTCGGTGCCGGCGGGCACCGCACGGAGGGCGATCTTGTGGCCCCGCGGCACCGGCTGCCCGACGGCGACCGGGCCCGTCCCGGGGGCGTGGGCCTGGTCACCCGGCCTGAGGTCGCGGGTCGCGACGGCGACGTCGTCCCCCTCGCGAAGAACGAGCAGATCAACCTCTGACACGCCGGCACCTCTCTTGTCTGAACCGTTTCATCGTAGCCGGACCCGCCCGGTCGCTCCCGCGAGGTAGAGCGTGCGTCCGGACACCCGCTCTACCTCGCCGACCAGCGATCCGCGAAGTAGAGCGTGTGTCCGGGACACACGCTCTACTTCGCGGGACGACCGGGGGTCAGTCGGCTATGGCCGCGTTGACCTCTTCGATGAACTGGGTCGCCGCCTCCTGCGGGGTGATGCGCTCGAAGAGCACCTCGGTGTTGACGCGCTCCATGATGTCCGCGAGGTCCGCGGAACCGTGCGGCGGCACCGGCGGGGTGTCGACGATCTCATCCTCGATGTCCGCCATGAAGTCGGCGACCTTCTGGTCGGTCGGCGACAGGTCACCGAGGATCGACTCGCGCACCTCGGTGTTCGCGGGCAGACCGCGGTCGGTCAGCATGATCTTCGCGGCTTCCTCGGAGTTCAGGAGGAAGTCGACGAACTTCGCCGAGGACTCCGGGTACTCGGTGTCGGCGGAGATCGAGTAGAACATCGCCGGCTTGTAGTACATGCCCGTGCGCTCGCCCTCGGACTCGCCCGGCAGCCGCAGCAGCTCGAGCTCGTGCCCGGACGAGTCGGACAGCGCGCCGAGCTGGTTGGTCCACCAGACGCCCATCGCGCCCTGGTTGGTGCCGAGCAGGCCACCCTCGGGGCCGGCCGCCTGGTACTCGACGGTGCGGGCGGCGTCGGGCTGACCGCCACCCTTCATCAGGTCGAGCGAGACCTGGAAGAAGTCCGCGACGGTTTGCTCCGAGACGCCGAGCTCACCCTCCGGGGTGAACAGGGTCTCGCCGCGCTGGCGCGCCAGCACGTTGAGCCCTGCCTCGTTGAAGCCGTAGTCCTGCGTGCCCCAGACGCCGTCGCCCGCGCCCTCGGCGACCGCGTTCGCCGTGGTGACGTAGTCCTCCCAGGTCCAGGTGGTGTCGTCGGGCAGCTCCACGCCGGCGTCGGCGAAGATCTCCGGGTCGGCGACGAGCGCGTAGGCGTTGATGCCGGTCGGGATGCCGTACTGCGTGCCGTCGATCTGACCGCCGGTCAGGACGCCCTCGTCCACCTTCGACGTGTCGATGTCGAGCGTGCCCAGGTCCGCGAGCACGTTCTTCGTCGAGTAGTCGGAGATGTACCGCTCCTCCTGGGTGATGACGTCCGGGGTGTCGCCGGCGGCGACCGAGGTGGCGAGCTTGTCCCAGTAGCCGTCCCAGTCGGTGAAGTCCGGGACCACGGTGATGTCCGGGTTCTCGGCCTCGAAGGCGTCGATGATCTGCTGCGTGGACTCGTGGCGGGTGTCGGAACCCCACCACGAGAACCGGATCTCGCAGGGGCACTCCTCGGCGGCGGCCGGCGGATCGTCGTTGCCGCCCCCGAGGCCCGAGTCGCCTCCCCCGCACGCCGCGAGGGTCAGCGCAACGGCCGCGATACCCGCGGCCGATCCTGCGAAGCGCTTTCCGCGCCTCGTGGGTAGTCCGTTGCCGGTGCTGCTCATGAATTTCTCCTTCGGTGACGTTGACGTCGTTGTCGGATCGCGGGCGGAGCTATTTGATTCCGGTGGTCGCTATGCCCTTGACCAGGTACTTCTGTCCGAAAAGGAAGGCGATGAAGACGGGGACGAGCGACACGATCGACATCGCGAAGAGCGACCCCCACGAGCTGTTGCCGGTGGAGTCGACGAACGTGCGCAGCGCGATCGGCACGGTGTACATCTCGGGCCGGGTCAGGAAGATGAGCTGGCTGAAGAAGTCGTTCCAGGTCCAGATGAACGTGAAGATGGCGGTGGTGGCGAGGGCCGGCATCGACAGCGGCAGCATGATCTGCAGGTAGATGCGCAGGTGGCCCGCGCCGTCGAGCGTCGCGGCCTCGTCCAGCTCGCGCGGGATCCCGCGGAAGAACTGGACCATCAGGAAGATGAAGAACGCGTCGGTGGCCAGCAGCTTCGGCACGATCAGCGGCAGGAACGTGTTGATCCACTCGAGCTGGGAGAACAGCACGTACTGCGGCACGATCACCACGTGGATCGGCAGCATGATCGACATGAGCATGACCGCGAACCACAGCCGCTTGCCCCGGAACTCCAGCCGCGCGAACGCGTACGCCGCCATGGAGCACGAGAGCAGGTTGCCGAGCACCGACCCGAGCACCACCACGCCCGAGTTGATCAGGTAGTGGCTGAACGGGTGCAGCAGCGCGTTCCACCCGTCCGTGTAGTTGGACAGGTCGATGTCGGTGGGGATGAGCCCCGGCTCGCGGAAGATCAGCGCGTTCGGCTTGAACGAGCTGGCCACCATCCACAGCAGCGGGTACAGCATCACGAAGCCGAAGGCGATCAGACCCGCGTGCTTGAGCACGCTGCCGATCCGGGCTCGCAGGTGCCGGCCGCGGGGCCGGACGGTCGGGCGGCGGTCCTCGGTCCTGGGGCGGCTGTCGCCGTCCGACGGCGGTCGCAGCGCCGTCGTCGTCCTGGTCCGGGTGGGCGTCGAGGCGTCAGTCATCGTAGAAGACCCAGTACTTGGAGGCGAGGAAGTTGACTACCGTCATGCCGCCGATGATCAGCAGCAGGAACCAGGCCATCGCTGACGCGTAGCCCATGTCGAGCGATCCGAACCCCTTGAGGTAGAGGTACAGCGTGTAGAGCAGCGTCGAGTCGGACGGGCCGCCGTTGCCGCCGCTCACCACGAACGCCCTGGTGAAGGACTGGAACGCCTCGATGAGCTGCAGCACGAGGTTGAAGAAGATGATCGGCGTCAGCAGCGGGAGCGTGACCGACCGGAACTGCCGCCACTTCGAGGCGCCGTCGATCGAGGCCGCCTCGTAGTACATCGCAGGGATCTGGCGCAGGCCGGCCAGGAAGATCACCATGGGGGCGCCGAACGTCCAGACGTTGAGCGCCATGAGGGTGCCGAGCGCGTGGTCCGGGTGCGAGACCCAGCCCTGGCCCTGCACCCCGAACAGTGCCAGGACCTGGTTGACCAGGCCGTCCGCGCCGAAGATCTGGCGCCACAGGATGGCGATGGCCACGGACCCGCCGAGCAGGGAGGGCAGGTAGTAGACGGAGCGGTAGAGGGCGAGCCCGCGCATGCCCTTGTCGAGCAGCAGCGCCAGGCCGAGGGCCGCGGCGAGCTGCAGCGGCACCGAGACGAACACATAGGTGAACGTCACGCCGAGGGAGTTGACGAAGCGCGGGTCCTCGAACATCCGCGTGTAGTTCTCGAGGCCCACCCACTCGGGTGCCGAGAGCAGGTCGTAGTCCGTGAAGGACAGGTACAGGGACGCGCCCATGGGTCCGGCCGTGATGAGCGCGAGCCCCACGAACCAGGGCGCGAGGAAGAACAGCGCCCAGCGGCCGTCGCCCTTCCTGCGCGGGCTCACGGTCTTCCTGCTCTGCGAGAGCTCCTGGATCACTGACACGTGCTCACCCCCGCCCGGCTGGACGGGGGCTCGGACCACCGGGGTCCGGGCTCGCGGTTCGGGTGGTGCATCGAATTGTCCTCCCGGATCATCGTTGATTCCCGGTCTCGTCGTCGATCCCCGGCCTCTTCGGTGAGAAACCGGTCTCTGGTGGAGGAACGTACCACACGAGCAACCGGTTTCCCATGGTGTACCGTCACATCGGGAAACCGGTAGCACGTGCGCCGCGCCGAAGCAGGCTCGGGACGCCCGCGCACCGGTCGGACGAGGTGACGGACGGAGAGCAGATGGTCAGCGGCAGCGCACGGGGCGCCGGTCAGCGCGCAGGTCAGCGCCGTGTCACGGCCACGATCGGAGATGTCGCGACGGCGGCCGGCGTGTCACGGGCAACCGTCTCGCGCGTGATGAACGGGCGGAGCACTGTCGACGCGGCGATCGCGGAACGCGTGCGGGTGGCGGCGGCAGGGCTGAGCTACCGGCCCAGCAACGCCGCGCGGAGCCTCGCGCTCGGCCGGACCCAGACCGTTGCCCTCGTGGTGCCCGATCTCGGCAATCCGGTGTTCCAGCAGATCCTGCGCGGTGTCATGGACGGCGCGGCCGAGGACGGCTACCGGGTGCTCGTCGCGGACACGGTCGAGGACGACCAGCAGGAAGGCGCCATCGCGCTGGAGGCCCGCATGCGCTGCGACGCCCTGGTGCTCGTGTCGCCACGCATCGGGGACGCCGAGCTGAACGCGCTCATCGCCGACGTCGAGCCGGTCGTGCTGGTCAACCGGGAGACCGGTGGAGCGGCGCCCAGCCTGGTCGTGGACTACGAGGACGCGGCTCTCCAGGTGGTCGAGCACCTCGTGGCGCTCGGCCACCGCCGCATCGTGTACCTGGGCGGCCCGGTGCGCAGCGCCTCCGACGAGCTGCGCCGCGCCGGCCTCGCCCGCGCCAGGAAGCAGCACGCGGACCTGGAGATCCTCGACCTGCCCGCCGGACCGGACATCCAGGCGGGCCACCTCGCCGCGCCCGCCGTCCTGGCGACCCGCGCCACCGCAGCGGTGGCCTTCAACGACCTCGTCGCGTTCGGCCTGCTCGCAGGCCTGAACGAGGCCGGAGTGGCCGTACCCGCCGACATCTCGGTGGCCGGCTTCGACGACATCGAGCTGTCCCGTTACGCCACACCCGCGCTGACGACGGTCGCGGTGCCGCAGGCCGAGCTCGGCCGACACGCCTGGAGGGAGCTGCACGCCGTGATCGACGACGACGCCCACCCCGCAAGCTCTGCACGGTTCACGCCCAGCCTGGAGGTGCGCGGGAGCACCGGGCCCGTACGACAGGGCCCGGAACGCGTGCACATCACGGACGACGACGTCGCCCGTGCGCGACGGGAGGAGAGGGAGGAGATCCCCACCGTGCCTCCCACGGCAGCCCCCACCTGGTCCGTACCCGCCGATCCCGGCACCGAGGCGGTCACGCTGACCTGCGGTGACGGCCTGGAGCTGATCCGGCGCGACGCGGGCGACCGGATGCCGAAAGTGCACGCCCGGCGCCCCTACCTGCACCCCGTGCACACCCTGGCGGGCATCCCGCTGACCGAGGTGAGCCCGGTCGACCACCGGCACCACTACGGCGTCGGCATCGCGGTGCCCGACGTGAACGGGACCAGCCACTGGGGCGGCCGCACCTTCATCGAGGACGTCGGTCCGACGCTGCTCAAGAACCACGGCAGCCAGACGTCGCAGGGCATCCGCATCGAGGCCTCGCCCACCGCCCGCCCGCCCGGTACGGGCGCCGAGGCCGGTGAGGTCCTGGTCGAGGACGTGCTGTGGTCCGACGAGCACGGCGAACCGCAGCTTCGCGAGGAGCGCCGCATCACCGCGCGCCTGCTCCCCCAGATCCCCGGGTCCCCCGCCGCACCCGGCTGGGTGCTCGACTGGCGCTCCACCCTGCACGCCGACCACGGCCCCCTGGAGATCCGTTCTCCCGCCACCAATGGCAGGCCGGGTGCCGGCTACGGCGGCCTCTTCTGGCGTCTGCCCATCGCCGAGAGCACGTCCGTCGTGTCGGCGGGCGGCGCCGGTGAGAACCGCGCGCACGGCAGCTCGTCGCCGTGGGTGGCCTTCGTGCAGCGGCACGGTGGCCGGTCCACGACGCTCCTGCTGGTGCAGCCAGGTCAGGTCCGGCCGTGGTTCCTGCGCAGTGCCGAGTACTCCGGCGCCTGCCCGGCGCTCGCCTGGGACTCGCCGCTGCTCGTCCCCGCGGGCGGCTCCGTGCAGCTCGACCTGGTCGCCGTCCTGCTCGACACTGAGCTCACGAGCTCGGCCGCCGCCGCGCTCGCAGCCCACCTGACAGACGGAGGCCGACGATGAGCCTGCCCAAGATCGCGGTCGTCGGCATCCACGGCCACGGCAGCTCGCACCTCCGGAAGGTCGCGGACCTGGAGAACAGAGGCCTGGCGCGGCTGAGTGCCGTCGTCGACCCGAGGCAGCCCGACGACGCCTCCGCGCCGTGGTTCGCGAACCTGGGTGACCTGCTCTCGGCGGACGCCGACGCGCTGCCCGACATAGTGGTGCTCTCCACGCCCATCCACACGCACCTGCCGCTCGCGCGTGCGGCGATGGAGGCGGGCATCGACGTGCTGCTCGAGAAGCCGACCACCGCGTCGCTCGCCGAGCATGCCGAGCTCGTGGCCGTCGCGGAGCGGACCGGGCGGCTCTGTCAGGTCGGGTTCCAGACCTTCGGGTCGCACGCGCTGCCCGCCGTCGTCGACATGGTCGCGCACGGCGAGGTGGGTCAGGTGACCGGGATCGGCGCGATCGGGACCTGGGTCCGGACCGCCGCGTACTGGGCACGCTCGCCCTGGGCCGGGCGGCGGCGTATGGGTGACCGCGCGGTGGTCGACGGCGTGGTGACCAACCCGCTCGCGCACGCCGTCGCGACCGCCCTGTGGGTCGGCGGCGCCCGGGCCAGCACGGACATCGCCTACGTGAACACCGACCTCTGGCGGGCCAACCCGATAGAGGCCGACGACACGTCGTCCCTGCGGGCCGTCGGCACGGACGGGACGCGGTACGGGTTCGGCCTCACGCTCTGCGCGGCGGAGCGCACCCCGGCCCGCGTCCTGGTGCTGGGGACCGAGGGCGAGATCGAGCTCGAGTACGAGCACGACGTGGTGCGGCTGCGCACCGGACGCGTCGTCGCGGAGAAGCAGTACGGCCGGACGGATCTGCTGGAGAACCTGCTCCTGGCCCGCACCGGGGAACGGCTGCTGTGCGACGTGCGGGACACCGGCGCGTTCATGCAGGTGCTCGAGGCGGTGCGGACGGCCCCCGACCCGGCGCCCATCGGCGATGCGTACGTGGACTGGGCGGACGGGCTCGCGACCGGTCCCGGCATCGGCGGCACGGACGGCAACCCTGAGGGCGACTCCCGGCATCCGGTGGTGCACGACGTCGCCGAGTGGTGCGACCGGGCCGCACGCGAGCAGCGGACGTTCACGGAGCTCGGCGCCCCCTGGACGCTCGGGAGCTGACACGCCCGGCCGTGGGAGGGTGCTCGGGTGTTGTCCGTCCTGACTGCCATCGTGTCCATGGGTTGCATCGTCGCGCTCGGCTGGGTGATCCAGCGGCGGGGCCTGCTCGCCGGCCACCGGATCTCCCGCAGCACCAGCCGGGACGCCCCGGGCGACGCGGCGGCGGACGGCGCAGGAGCACGCCAGATCCTCGCCACGCTGTCGTTCACGATCTGCGCCCCTGCGCTGATGTTCAGCACGCTCGCCGGCACCGACCTCGCGCACGTCGTCTCGCGTGGGGCCGCCGTCACCTGGGCCACCACCGCGGGGCTCGCCCTGTTCACCGCGGCGGTGGCCCGGTGGGTGCTGCGGCTCCCGGCGGGCCCGGCCGCCGTGACGACGCTCGCCGCCGTCTACGTCAACGGCGGCAACATCGGCATCCCGCTCGCGGTCTACCTGTTCGACGACGCCCTCGCCGTGGTGCCCACCCTGCTCTTCCAGCTGCTCGTGCTGGCGCCGCTGACGCTCGCGGTGCTCGACCGTGCGGGGGCCGCCTCCGGGCCCGGCGGCCCGGCAGCCGGTGCGCGTCGGACCACCGCGCGGTCCGGCTGGACGTCGGTGGTCCGCGTGCTGCTCGCGGCCGTCCGGAACCCGATAACGGTGGGCACGCTCGCCGGGCTGCTCGTCGCGGTGGTGAGCGAGCTGACCGGGGCGCGGCTGCCCGAGGTCGCCCTGATCCCCTTCGACCTGATCGGCGCGGCGGCACCGCCCCTCGGCCTGCTGACGTTCGGCATGACGCTCGCGGTGCCGATGCCGGCGCTCACACCGCCGGAGGCAGGCACCGGATCGCGGCACGGCTCCGACGGCGGGCCGGCCGCAGGCCCGGCCGCGCCGACGGCGACCCCGGCGTCGAGCCCCTGGTGGACGGGCCGCGACCGGCTGCTCGTGCGCGCCGTCGTCGCCCTCGCCGTCCTGGTACGCAACGTCCTGCACCCGCTCGCGGCGTGGGTCGTCGGCAATGCCGTGGGACTCGACCCGGCGGCCCTCGCTCTGGTCGTCACCATGGCCGCGCTGCCCACCGCGGTGAACGTCACGACGTACGCCACCCGGTACGGGGTGTTCGACGGCGTCGCGGCCCGCGCGACGGTCTGGACGACGGCCCTGTGCGTGCCCGTCCTGGTCGCCGTCGGCGCGCTCACCGGGTGACGGCGGCAGCCACCCTGGTCGGGCTCCCGGGTGAATCCAACGCGTCCTGATCCCTGGGCCTTGTGGTGGAGCGGGCCGGCTGACATCGTGTGAGAAACCGGTTTCCCACGGCGGGCGGCCGGCGTCATGGACGAAGGAGTCACATGCGAACACGACCATCCCCGCACTCGCGCCGCGCCGTCGGCCAGACATCGGGGAACACCCGCGCGCTGCCGGCCGGCAGCCCTCTCACCCGTTCCTTCGTGCTGCCGCTGGCGTTCACCGTCGGCATGGCCGGCGCGCTGGTCGCCGTCGGGCAGCCGGCGGAGGCGAGCCCTGTCGCAGAGGCAGCGCCGGCCGCCGTCGGCCACACCACCGGTGGATACCCCGGACTTGGGCAGCACGCCGACCTGGGTCGCGAGACCATCGGGCCCGACGACGGCTGGGCCGCCTGGTCCGGCCCGACGTTCCCCGAGGGTGTGGAGCGGCAGGCGACGCCGACGACGGGCGGCGCGGCGGCGGCGCCCGCCGAGGTCTACGAGGTGGACACCTGGCAGGAGCTGCGGGACGCGCTCGCCGGCCGGGCGGGCGGCAGCCAGACCGACGCACGCACCAACCAGATCCCGCGGATCGTGTACGTCACGGGCGAGGTGGATGCCTTCACCGCGGCGGACGGAACCCGGCTGACCTGCGAGGACTTCGCCGCGCAGGTAACCGTCGGGGACACCGGCGAGCCGTTCTCGATGGATGAATACATCGCGCACTTCGACCCGTCCGGCCCGTGGGGCCGGACCGCCCCGTCCGGCCCGCTGGAGGAGGCGCGGGTCAGAGCCGCGGGCGTCCAGGCCGCCCAGACCCAGCAGCACGTCGGCTCGAACGTGACGATCGTCGGCGTGGGCGACGACGCCCGGATCTCCGGGGCGAACCTCCGGATCCGGGACGCGCACAACGTCATCCTCCGGAACCTGCGGTTCTCCGACGGTTACGACTGTTTCCCGCAGTGGAGCCCGGGCGACGGCGACGCCGGCAACTGGAACTCGGCGTACGACAACGTGTCGCTGTGGACGTCGACGAGCGTGTGGGTGGACCACTCCACGTTCGACGACGGCGCGCACCCCGCCGGGTCGCTTCCCGTGGTCTTCGGGCGGCCGTTCGAGGTGCACGACGGCCTGCTCGACATCACGCACGGCTCCGACCTGGTGACGGTGTCGTACAACGAGTTCCTCGACCACGACAAGACGATGCTGATCGGCTCGTCCGACTCACGCCTCCAGGACCGCGGGCAGCACCGCGTGACGCTCCACCACAACTACTGGCAGGGCATCGGGCAGCGCGCGCCGCGTGTCCGGTTCGGGGACGTGCACGTCTACAACAACTACTACCGGCAGACCCGCCGCCAGGCCGAGGCGGGCGGGTTCCAGTACTACTGGGGCGCGGGCAAGGAATCGAGTCTCGTCGTCGAGAACAACGCGGTCTCGCTCGCGCGCGGGACCGATCCCGCACTGGTCGTGGGTGCGTACGGCGGCACGATGATCAGCGAGTCGGGCACGGTGCTGAACGGCCGGCAGGCGGATCTCCTGGCCGCGTACAACGCGACGGCGGCGACCCCGCTGGCCGAGGAGGCCCGCTGGACGCCGTCCGACGCGTACCGGTACCGACCGCTGCCCGCGGCGGCGGTCCCGTGGGTGGTCACGACGTTCGCGGGCGCGGGCGTCCTGAACTCAGACCTGCCGAGCTAACCCCACCACCTCCGCGAAGTAGAGCGCCTGCCCGGACGCACGCTCTACTTCGCGGACAAGTGGTCGGCGAGGTAGAGCGCGTGTCCGGACAGGCGCTCTACTTCGGCGACAGCTCGGTCAGATGCCCAGGTTGAGGTCAGCTATCCGGACCGGGTCGCCCGTCTCCAGCGAACGGTTGCCCGCGTAGCCCACCGACGACGCGCGCACGCCGTCGACGTAGCCGGCCACCCGGCCCAGCGGGTCCGGCTCAGCGGCCGGCGCGAACACGCTGGCCAGCAGCAGCGCGTCGCCGCCGCCGTGCCCGCCGCCGCCGTGCACGATCGGCCGCTCCTCGGCGCGCTCCCAGTGCCGCTGCACCACGAGCCGCTCGCCGATCGGCCGTACCGGGTCCGTGGCGAACACCTCGGTCGCACTCGGGTCGAGGATCGCCGCACCGTTCTCGCCGAACTCCACCGAGCCGCGCTCGACGACCTCGAGCTCCGCCCGGCCGCGCGTGCCGTTCACGACCACGCGGTAGCCCTCCCACGGCGCGTGCGCCGTGAGGGAGTAGGTCAGCACGGCGCCGCCCTCGTACTCGACGACGAGTCCCAGCGTGTCCTCGGTGGTGATCCCCTCGTCGAACACCGACCGGTTGCGCACGTAGCCGTCCACCGCCTGGGCCTCGGGCCCGTACAGCGCGGACAGCCACTCGTTCTTCTCCACGGAGAGCTGCCACGGGTCGATGCCGCGCTCGTTCAGCGCGCGCTCGGCCTCGGTGGGCTCGTAGCCGGTCTCGTGCGCACCGTCGTCGCCGTAGAAGCGGCGGCCGCCCGTGGCGAACACGCGCTGCGGCACACCGTCGATCCACCAGTTGACGAGGTCGAAGTGGTGGCTCGACTTGTGCACCAGCAGGCCGCCGTTGTTGACCTTCTCCCGGTGCCAGCGCCGGAAGTAGTCGGCGCCGTGCACCGTGTCGAGGGCCCAGTCGAAGTGCACCGACAGCACGCGACCGATCTCGCCGCTCGCGATGACCTGGCGCAGCGCACTGTTGCGCGGCGAGTAGCGGTAGTTGAACGTCGTGACGAGGTCGCGCCCCGTCTCGGCGACGGCGTCGACGATCTGGCGGGCCTGGTCGGGGTGGGCCGCGAGAGGCTTCTCCACAACGACGTCGGCGCCGGCCCGCAGCGCGCGCGCCACCAGATCGCCGTGCGTGCGGTCGACCGAGGTGACGATCACGCGGTCGACGGACTGCTCGGCGATCGCCTTCTCGAGATCGTCCGGCGCGTACACGGGCCGGAGGCCCCCGAGCGCGGCCGCGACACGCGCCTCGTACACCGCCGCGCGCACCGGGTTGGGCTCGACCCAGGCGACGATCTCCCCGTCCGGCGCGTGCGTGCCGATCAGGGCGTCGATGTACATGGACGCGCGGTGCCCCGTTCCGACCACCGCGTAGCGGCGGCGTCCCTCGGGCAGCGGGCCCGACGGCGGCACGGGCTCCCGCGTCGGACCGGTGATGGGCTCGGTGGTCGGCTCGATGGTGTGCTCGGTGATCGGCTCGATGGTCGGCTCGGGCATCGGTGCGGAGCTCCTTCGGTCGTCGTCGACGTCGGGTGGGAGGGGTCGGGGTTGAAACGATACGGCGCCGGGAAAGCGCTGTCCATGACCTGTTCCTCCGCCCGAGTCAGCGCTCCGGGGTGAGCACCACCTGGCCGGCCCAGGCGAACCCACCGCCGAACCCGAACAGCAGAGCGGGCACACCCGCCGGGATCTTGCCCGCATGCCACCACTTGGACAGACCCAGCGGGATCGACGCCGCCGACGTGTTGCCCGACTCCGTGATGTCCGTGACCACGACCTTTCCCTCCATCCCGAGCGCCTTGGCCAGCGGCTCGATGATCCGCAGGTTGGCCTGGTGCGCGACCAGCACCTCGATGTCGTCGAGGCTCAGCCCGGCCCGGGCCACGACCTCCCGTGCCCGGTCGGCGGCGCGCGTGATCGCCCACTTGAAGACCGCCCGGCCGTCCTGCTGGAACTTGACCTCAGGCGCCTCGATCCGCACGGCGGGCGTGAGCTCCGGCTCCGAGCCCCAGACCACCGGTCCGACGGCGGGTACGTCGGCGGCCTGCAGCACCGCTGCGCCCGCGCCGTCGGCCGTGAGGATGCACGTCGAGCGGTCGGTCCAGTCGGTGTACGCGGTCAGCTTCTCGGAGCCGATCACGAGGGCCGTACGCGCCGACCCGGCGCGGATCGCCTGGTCGGCCAGGCCGATCCCGTGCGCGAAGCCCGAGCAGGCCACGTTGACGTCGATGGCCGCCGGACCCACGACGTTGCGCAGGTCGGGCGCCTCCTCGCCCTCCGGCGTCGAGGCCCCCGGCTGGACCCCCGTGTGCAGCGCGTACGCGACCCGCCCGGCGGTGTTGGGCGAGCGGTCGTCGTTGGTCGCCGTCGCGACGATCACCAGGTCGACCTCGGCGGCCGCCACACCGGCGTCGGCGAGCGCGTGCTCGGCGGCGGCCGTCGCCATGTCGGCGACGGTGACGTCGTCGGCGGCTACGTGGCGGGTGACGATGCCGGTACGCGACCGGATCCACTCGTCGTTGGTCTCCACGAGCGCGGCGATGTCATCGTTCGTGAGCGTCCTCGGTGGCTGGTGGTGGCCGAGACCGACGATGCGGGAGCCGGCAGCGCCGGGCGGGAGCACGATTGCGGGCGACGTAGCCATGAGGTCAACGTAGCGCGCCCAGGTCGAACGGCTCCACGACCAGACCCGGGACCCGGTCCCGGGCGGCCCGCACCACGCGCTCCTCGGCACCCGGGCCCGTCTCCGGAGTCTCGCCCACCTCGCGGAGCGCGCCGCGCAGCTGAGCGTCGTACCGCTCGCCCATCGCCGCGTTGCGGCCCTTGTACGTCCACGCGACCAGGTTGGCCAGGTCGAACCGCGGACGGCACGACCGGCAGGACATGATGCCCGGCGGCCGGCGGAACCGCGTCGTCCGGTGGCCGGCCGGGCACGCCCCGACCCATGGACCGTCGATGGACGGCGCTGACGGGTCGACGCACCGCCGGCCCGAGCACCCGATCCGCACCGCCACCTCGCGCCACACCGGCCCGTGCTTCGCCTTCGGCCCCGCGAGCGCGTGTGCCACCTCGTGCAGGATCGTGTCCCGCACCTCCCGCTCGTCGTGGATCCGGGTGAGCGGCGCGGAGAGGCTGATGCGCCTCTTGACGTAGCTGCACATCCCGGCGCGCCGGACGGCGTCGTCGAACTCGAAGCTCCAGGTCTTCAGGCCGTGCTGGTCCATCAGCTCGCGCGCCAGGCGCGAGGCGGCGACAAGGTTCATGCGTACCCCTGCGGTGATCGTGATGATTGTGTCCGGCCGTTCCGGACGCTGTCGAACCTACGGGGCTCCACCGACACCCACGCGAGGTTATCCACAGCTCCATGCCACACGGCGATCCGGAGCCGCCGAGCTGGTCGGCCGCCGGACCTAACCCGCGGGCGGGATCGGGAAGTTGGTCCGGAACACGTTCGACGGGTCGTACGCGGCCTTCACCGTGCGCAGCCGGGCGAGCGTCGGTTCGGGGAACGCCTCCAGCAGCCGTTCGGGCCGGCTGTCGGTGTCGAAGGAGAGGTACGAGCCGTCCATCACCGGACCGATCTCGGCGTCCCAGGCCCCGTTGAGCCGGTCCTGGTTCGAGCCGAGCGCCGAGAGGTTGAAGTTCTGGTGCCGGTGCGCGTAGGCCGTGGCGTCGGGTGCGACGTCGTTCGTTGCGCCGCCTGTCGCCCGGACCGCCATGAAGTACGACTCCCGCGAGCCCAGCAGACGCTCGATCGCCCGGCTCGTCGACTGGTCGAGGTGTGTGAGCAGACCCGACCTGGCCGACGGGTCGCCGCCGCCCGAGTGGTGGGCGTCCTCCTGGCGCACCACGCCCGAGTAGGGCAGGAGCTGCGCCTGGTGGCCGAGCAGCGGACCGGCGTCGGCCAGCAGCTCGAGCTGGGCGATGGCCTCGTCCGGGTCGACGTCGGCACCCTCGGCGGCGATCACCGTCATGAGCTGGGCCATCGGCGCCTGACCGCCACGTCCGGGGGCGATGATGATGTTCGACGTGAGCCCGCGCGGCGCCGCCTCGACGGTGGCGCCCCATTTCTCGAGGAGTCCCGCGGTGTCGGTCGCGTCGAGCGTCATCTGCGAGAAGACCACGTCCCCGACGGCGCCCACCTCGATCTCCAGCCAGGTCACCACGCCCATGTTCCCGCCGGCGCCGCGCAGCGCCCAGAACAGGTCGGGGTGCTCGTCGCGGGAGGCGTGCAGCACGCGACCGTCGGCCGTGACCACCTCGGCCGCGACCACGTGGTCGATCGTCAGGCCCTGCAGCCTGCCCAGGAACCCGATCCCGCCCGTGGTCCCGAGCCCGCCCACGCCGACGCCGCCGTAGTCGCCCGACGTGATGGCCCAGCCGCGCGGCGCGAGCGCCGCCGCGACCTCGCCCCAGGTGGCTCCGGCACCGATCCGCACGCGGCGCGTGACCTCGTCGACCACCTCGACGGACCGCAGGCCGCGCATGCTGAGCACCACGCCGCCGTCGTTCGTGGACCGGCCGGAGATCCCGTGCCCCGCCGAGCGGACGGCGAACTCGACGCCCTGCTTCTGCACCCAGGCGAGCCCGGAGGCCACCTCGTCGACGCCCTGCGGCCGCAGCACCAGGCCCGGCGCGCCGGACCGCAGGTAGTTGTGGCGCACCGCGCCGTACTCCCGGTCGCCGGGCTCAACGGCGTGCGCCGCCAGCTCCGGCGGCAGCGAGTCGTAGTCGATCCCCTGTCGTCGTGCGGCCAGCGCGGCGGTCCCCCGGCGGGCGGACGCCGGCAGCGTGCCCGCCGTCCGTCGCTCGGCGGCGACGGCCTCCCGCACGGCCGGTACCACCTCCTGCGCGAAGGCGCGGATCTGGTCCGGGTCGTCGCCCATGGCGATGAACCCGCTCACGCCGTCCTCCAGCGCCAGGTGGGTGAGCTCCTCGACCCACTGGTCGACCGGTCCCTGCAGCGGGCCGGTCGAGCGGTCGGTAATGGCCCCGCCCACGTTGAGCAGGCGCCGGATCTCGCTCGGCGACCGCCCGGCCTCGACGGCGGCCTCGTCGATCGTCGCGTTTCCGCGCGCCAGGTCGCCGTCCTTGAAGTAGGGCAGGGAGGGCAGCCAGCCGTCGGCCTTCGCGCCGGTGAGGCGGAGCATCCGCTTCTTGTACGCCCCGAGCCAGATCGGGATGTCGTGCGCCGGGGCCGGGCCGCGCTTGGCGCCGTCGACCCGGTGGAACTGCCCGGGCACACGCAGCGGGGTGCGGTTGGACGCGTCCCAGATGCCGCGGATGATCTCGAGGCCCTCCTCGAGCGCACTCACGCCCTCGCCCGGCGTCCGGCGTTCGGCGCCCATCGCCACCGCCGCGTCGTTGAAGCCGCCGGAACCGAGGCCCAGCTCGAACCGGCCGCCGCTGAGCAGGTCGAGGCTCGCGGCCGAGCGCGCCAGCAGCGCCGGCTGGCGCATGCCGAGGTTGAGGACGTTCCCCGAGATGCGGATGCGCTCGGTCTGCGCGGCGACCCAGGACATCAGCGTCCACGTGTCCAGGAACGACGGCTGGTACGGGTGGTCCTGGAAGGTGACCAGGTCCAGGCCGAGCTGTTCGGAGAGCTGCGCGAGCCGGACGGGCGTCTGCGGGTCGCTGTTGGTCGGGGTGATGAACGTGCCGAAGAGCAGATCGTGCCCGTAGTCGGTCATGCGTGCGGTGTCCCTCGTGTCGCTTCGTCTGCCGCTCGTCACGGCAGATCGTCTGTGCCACAGACGATATTACTCACAACTCTTCTGACTGTCCGCACATTCCCGTAGGATGGACGCATGAGCACCACGCCCACCGAGACCCGCACGGGCCAGCACTCCCTGTTCGGCTGGTCTCTCGCGGCCCTCCTGCGCGAGTGGAGCGCCCGGGTCGACGCCGCGGCCGACGACCTGCCGCAGGGCACCCGCGGGTACCAGCTCCTCACGGCGGTGGTGCACGGGAACCTGCCGAGCCAGGCGGCGCTCGCCTCGACGCTCGGCATCGACCGCACCGTCATGACCTACCTGCTGGACGCGTTCGAGGGCTGCGGTCTCGTCGAACGGCAGCTCGACCCGGCCGACCGGCGTGCGCGGCGGATCGTCGCAACGGACAAGGGCCTGGAGGTGCTCGCCGCGATGGACGCGCGGGTCGCCGCAGCGGAGGAGGAACTGCTCTCGGGACTCGAGCCGGACCAGCGCCTCCTGCTCCGCCATCTCCTGGAGCGCGCCGCCACCGGCACCGGCCCCGACGACGACCCGTGCCGCACCGTGGTGCAGGCGACCAAGCCCGCCTAGCCGCCACAGCCATGACACGCGGCCCGGCCGGCCGGTGTTGACCCTCGGGTAGCCCGAACCCGCACGCTTGTCGTATGGACGATGAGAACGCCTTGTCGGTCGGACAGTTCGCAAGGCTGTCCGGGCTGACCGTGCACGCGCTGCGTCACTACGACGCGGTCGGCCTGCTGACACCAGCCGACGTCGACGCCTGGAACGGCTATCGGCGCTACGCCCGCGACCAGCTGCCGTCCGCGCGGCTGATCGCGAACCTGCGCTGGCTGGGGATCCCGATCCACCAGGTGCGCGAGATCGTCCGCAGCCCGGGGTCGACCCGGGCGCGGGAGCTCCTTGCGGCCCACACGGACCGCCTCGGACGCGAACGAGACCACCTCGACCGACAGATCGCCCAGTCAAGCCGATACGCCAACGAAGGAGCAACCATGCCCGCCATCACGACCACCACCGCACCGGTGCAGATCAAGATCGCCGTCGCCGACAAGAGCAAGGCACGACAGTTCTACGAGGAGGCGTTCGGCCTGGCCGAGAGCGTCATCCGCCACACCGACGAGGCCGACTTCACCGGGTACCAGTTCGGCACCTACGGTCAGGCGGGCTTCTTCCTCCTCGTCCTGACCGACTCGGAGTCGTTCGACCAGCCAGGACGCAGCACCTTCGGCCTCACGGTCGAGGACCTCGACGCCACGCACCGGCAGGCGGTCGAGGCCGGGGCCATCGAGGCCGTTGCGATCAACACCCCCGAGGGCATGCCCCGCAACAGCGCCATCACCGACCCCGACGGCAACTGGATCTGGCTGTACCAGGGCTGAGCCGGACAGGGCCGAGTCGGACTCGGCCAAGTCGGACAGGGCCGAGTCAGGACGCCGTCGCGCTGCCCCGCACCGCGACGGCCGAGGGCTTCGGTACCACGCCGTGGTGCTCGTCCAGACCCGTCTCGCGGTAGAACCCCTCGATGTGCTCGCGCATGAGGCGTTCCGCCTCGGCGCCGTCGTGCCGCGCGACGGCGTCGAGGATCGCACTGTGCTCCGAGCACAGGCGCGCGGCCGTCCTCGGCCATTCCTCGACAGCCGCCGCACCCGCCGCCACATAGGAGGCGACGGCGGCCCGCATACCGCTCAGGATGGCCTCGACGAGCTGGTTCCCGCCCAGGCGGGCCAGCTCGATGTGGAAGTCCTGGTCGTGCTCCAGGAAGACTCCGGCATCGAGTCCGGGGTCAGCCATCGCCACTACGTGCTCACGCGCCCGCGCCAGCGCGGCGTCGCCGCTCGCTCGCGCGGCGGCGTCGCGCACCGCACCGGCCTCCAGCAGCACACGCGTGCGGACGACGTCGGACACGGGCAGGGTGCCCGACGCCACGTGCAGCCGGACCGCCGCGCCGAGGCCGGCCGCTGGCCGGTCGATCAGGGTGGCCCCCGCGCTCGGGCCCGAGCCGACGGCGGTGCGCACGATGCCCATCGCCTCCAGGATGCGGATCGCCTCGCGTACGGACGGGCGGGACACCCCCAGCTCCTCCGCGAGCGCCCGCTCCGCGGGGAGCCGTTCGCCGATGGACCACCTGCCCGCGGCGAGGCCTGTCTCGATCTGGGCCAGGACGCGCTCGTGGGTTCTCACCGGGCGATTGTACTTCTGTGGTCTGTCCACAGTGGGCTATGGTGAGGTAAGACCTCGAAGGAGAGTGCCCATGCGCATCGCCCTGGCTGCCACCTGCATCGCCGACGCCATGTTCCCGCAGGCCCCGAGGGCCGTCGTCACGCTGCTGGAGCGGCTGGGCCACGAGGTGGTGTTCCCGGCGGCGCAGGCGTGCTGCGGCCAGATGCACGTCAACACCGGGTACCTCGCCGACGCCGTCCCGGTGGTCCAGAACCACGTGCGCACGTTCGCCCCCGTGGCCGACGGCGAGTGGGACGCCGTCGTCGTGCCGTCCGGTTCGTGCACGGGGTCGATCCGGCACCAGCAGGCGATGGTCCTGGAGCGCGCCGGGCTGCGCTCGGCGGCGCGGACCGCGAGCGCCGTCGCCGAGCGCACGTACGAGCTGTCCGAGCTGCTGGTCGACGTGCTCGGCGTGACGGACGTCGGCGCGTACTTTCCCCACCGGGTCACCTACCACCCCACGTGCCACTCGCTGCGGATGCTCGGCGTGGGCGACAAACCCGAGCGACTCCTGCGGGCGGTCGAGGGCCTGGAGCTGGCCCCGCTCGCGAAGGCCGAGGGCTGCTGCGGGTTCGGGGGGACGTTCTCGCTGAAGAACGCGGACACGTCCGCTGCGATGCTGAAGGACAAGGTCGCCACGGTCGTCGACACGGGCGCGGAGGTGCTCACCGCGGGCGACTGGTCGTGCCTGATGCACATCGGCGGCGGCCTCTCGCGCGACGGCACCGGCGTGCGGCCCATGCACCTGGCGGAGATCCTCGCCTCCACGCGGGAGTCGCCGACCGTGCCCGGCCCGCAGGGCAGCGCCCAGCAGGAGGTGGCCCGATGAGCACGTTCCTCGGCATGCCTGCCGCGCGTTCCAAGGGCGCGCCGAGCCCGGACGCCGCACCAGGGACCCTGTCCGGCATCGGGCGTCCGGAGGACCCGCTGCACTGGGGCGCCTCGTTCCCCGGCGCCGCGAAGGCCGCGCTCGACAACGGCCAGCTACGGCGCAACCTGGGCAGGGCGACGTCGACCATCCGGGCCAAGCGCGCCCGCGTGGTCGGCGAGGTGCCCGACTGGGAGGCGCTGCGCGACGCCGGGTCCGCGGTCAAGACGGACGTCATGGCGCGGCTGCCGGAGCTGCTCGAGGAACTGGAACGCAACGTGATTGCGCGCGGCGGGGTGGTGCACTGGGCGCGGGACGCCGCGGAGGCCAACCGGATCGTCGCCGACCTGGTGCGCGCCAAGGGGGCCGACGAGGTCGTCAAGGTCAAGTCCATGGCCACCCAGGAGATCGGGCTCAACGAGGCGCTCGCCGAGGAGGGCATCGCGGCGGTCGAGACGGACCTCGCGGAGCTGATCGTGCAGCTCGCCGACGACATGCCTTCGCACATCCTGGTGCCCGCGATCCACCGCAACCGCACGGAGATCCGCGACATCTTCCTGGAGCGGATGGGCGACGCCCCGCCCGACCTGACCGACGTGCCGCGCGAGCTCGCGATGGCGGCCCGCGCGCACCTGCGGCGCAAGTTCCTGTCGGCGAAGGTCGCGATCAGCGGCGCCAACTTCGCTGTGGCGGACACCGGGACGCTCGCCGTCGTGGAGTCCGAGGGCAATGGCCGCATGTGCCTGACGATGCCCGAGACCCTGATCACGGTGATGGGCATCGAGAAGCTGGTGCCGACCTATCGCGACCTGGAGGTGTTCCTGCAGCTCCTGCCGCGGTCCTCAACGGGCGAGCGGATGAACCCGTACACCTCGATGTGGACGGGCGTGACCCCGGGCGACGGGCCGCAGGAGTTCCACCTGGTGCTGCTCGACAACGGCCGCACCAAGGTGCTGGCCGACGAGGCGGGGCGCGCGGCGCTGCACTGCATCCGCTGCTCGGCGTGCCTCAACGTCTGCCCCGTGTACGAGCGGGTGGGCGGCCACGCCTACGGCTCGGTCTACCCGGGCCCGATCGGCGCGATCCTGACGCCGCAGCTCACCGGCGAGAAGTCGGACCTGCCGTACGCGTCCACGCTGTGCGGCGCGTGCTACGAGGTGTGCCCCGTCAAGATCGACATCCCGTCGATCCTCGTGGAGCTGCGGGCGCGCGAGGTCGAGCTCGGCGGCGCCTCGCCCGAGACCGCGGACCGGGTGTGGAAGGCCGCGATGAAGGCGGCGTCGTTCGCGATGGCGGACGGCGCCCGGTTCCGCCGGGCCGCGCGCGTCCCGCGGGCACTGCGGGCGATCTCACGGCACGGCGTGATCCGGCGGCTGCCGTTCCCCGGCTCGCTGTGGACCCGCTCCCGGGACCTCCCGGAGCCGCCGAAGCAGACGTTCCACGACTGGTGGGCCGCACGGGAGGACGAGCGATGAGCGACGCGCGCACGGAGATCCTGTCGCGCATCCGGACGGCGCTGGGCTCGGACGCCGGTTCCGCCGGCACCGGCACGGTGCGGCCCGCGGCCGGCGTCGTGCCCCGGGAGTACCGGGCCGCCGGGGAGCACGCCCCCGGGTCCGAGATGGTGCTGGACCTGCTGGTCGACCGCCTGGAGGACTACAAGGCCGAGGTGCACCGGACGACCGCCGCAGACCTGCCGGGCGTGCTGGCGAGGGTGCTCACGGAGCGATCGGCAGAACGTCAGGTGGTCGGCAGCTCGGACTACCGATCACCTGACGTTCTGCCGACCACCCGGGGCGCGCGGAGGTCCGTGGTGGTGCCCAGTGGGCTCGACGGCACCTGGCTGTCCGCCGTCGACGACGTCGACGTGCGGCGCGACTCGCGGGAGGCACCCCTGTCGGCGGCCGAGCTGGACGAGGCGGACGCCGTGATCACCGCCGCCCGGGTCGCGGTCGCCGAGACCGGCACGATAGTGCTGGACGGCGAGCCCGACCAGGGCCGGCGCGCGATCTCCCTGGTCCCCGACGTGCACGTGTGCGTGGTCCGGACCGACCAGGTGGCGCAGACCGTGCCCGAGGCGGTGCGGCTGCTCGGCGCCGAGCCCGCCCGGCCGCTGACCTGGATCAGCGGGCCGAGCGCGACGAGCGACATCGAGCTGGAACGCGTCGAGGGCGTGCACGGCCCCCGCACGCTCCACGTGGTGCTGGTGTCCTGACGGGTCAGGGGTGCAGCTTCGCGCCCTTGACCACCTTGTCCACGACGCGGCGCTCGCCCGCCACCGCCACCCCGACCAGGTCGAGCTTCTCGGTGGCGACGCTCGCGACGGCGGCCCGGTTGTCGACGTCGTTCCCCGTCGCGAACAGGTCCGCGGTGTAGACGCCGATCCGCAGCCCCCGGGTGGCGGCGCGGCTGCGCATCGTGGCGAGCTGGTCGCCGTCGGCCACCATGACCATGACCGGGGTGCCGAGCATCGCGAGGTACTCACCGCCGTCCGCGTCGTGGTACGTCTCCCCCACGAGCTCCGGGTAGGCGGCGGTCACGGCACTGGCCAGGAAGGCGGTCACGTTGTTCTCCTGCCAGCCCAGCAGGTCGTCCCGCAGCACGATCACGATCTTGGCTTGTTCGAAGGTCATACCGCTCACACTGCGGCCGCCGTCGGGCCGGATTCTTGTACGTTCTTGACATGGCCTCGCCCGCTGCGGACTCGGACGTCGTGCGCGCCTGGCGTCCCGGGGTGCCCGGCGTCGCCGAGGTGCTGCACGCCGCCTGGCACGAGCACGCCTATCCCGCCCACACCCACGACACGTGGACCGTTCTGGTGGTCGACCACGGCCTGATCGGCTACGGCCTGGACGGTCAGGAGCACGCCGCGCAGCATTCCGGGGTCACGGTGCTGCCGCCGGGTGTCGTGCACGACGGGCGGTCGGTGACCGCCGCGGGCTTCCGCAAGCGCGTGCTCTACCTGGAGCCCACGGTGCTCGACGACGGCCTGGTCGGCCGCGCCGTGGACGCGCCGCTCGTGCTCGACGACACGCTCCGCGCTCGCTTCGTCGGCCTGGACCGGGCGCTCACCGTGCGCGAGGACGTCGCGGCCGAGGGCCTGCTCGCCCTGGTCGCGGAGGGCCTGGCCTGGCACCTGTCCGGTCGGCCGACGCCGCCGCGCGAACCCGTCGGCACCACGACCGCGCGACGGGCCCGCGACCTGCTCGACGCCGACCCCGCGCGGCCGGTCCGGCTGGCCGAGGTCGCCGCCGAGCTCGGCGTCACGGTGCCGCACCTGGTGCGCGCGTTCACCCGTGAGCTCGGCCTGCCGCCCCACCGGTACCTGGTCGGACGGCGGCTCGACCTGGCCCGCCGCCGGCTCCTGGCGGGCGAGCCGGCGGCCGACGTCGCCGTCGCCACCGGGTTCCACGACCAGGCACACCTCACGAGGCACTTCCGCCGCCTCCTGCGCACGACGCCGGGCCGCTACCAGCGCGGTGCCCCACGCGAGGTGGGTGACCGGCCGCGAACGCGCTGAGCACGAGGTGATCGGTAGAAGGTCAGGTGATCGGCAGCCCGGGC
>NZ_JBHXBG010000013.1:0-52388 GCF_042726755.1 Promicromonospora sp. NPDC060271
GCGTCGTCGAGCCTGACGAGCGCGGCGGCCAGCCGCGCGATCGGGACACGGTAGGGCGAGCAGGACACGTAGTCGAGACCGAGGCCGTCGAACGCGGCGATCGACGCGGGGTCGCCGCCGTGCTCGCCGCAGACGCCGGTCTCGAGGTCTGGCCTGGTCCGCAGCCCGCGTTCGACGCCGATCCGGACGAGCTCGCCGACCCCGTCGACATCGAGGGACGCGAACGGGTCGGCCGGCACGATGCCTGCCTCCAGGTACGCGGCGAGGAAGGATTCCTCGGCGTCGTCGCGAGAGATGCCGATCGCCGTCTGGGTCAGGTCGTTGGTACCGAACGAGAAGAAGTCGGCGTGCTCGGCGATCCGGTCCGCGGTGAGGGCAGCTCGCGGCAGCTCGATCATCGTGCCGACCCGGTAGCCGAGCTCCGGCAGCCCTGCGCGGTCCAGCTCGTCGTCGGCGGTGGCCACGACGATCTCGCGCGCGCTGCGCAGCTCCTCGGCGAACCCGACCAGCGGCACCATGATCTCCACCCGGGGGTCGAGGCCGCGCCCGCGCACGGCGAGCGCCGCGCGGATGATCGCGCGGGTCTGCATGACGGCGATCTCGGGGTACAGCAGCGACAGGCGCACGCCGCGGGTGCCCAGCATGGGATTCGTCTCGGACAGGCGGGTGATGCGAGCCAGGAGCGTTCGTGCGCGCTCCAGCTCCTCGGGCGTCCCGTCGGCCTCCAGCCGCTGGACCAGCAGGGACTGCTCGACCAGGTCGGGGAGGAACTCGTGCAGCGGCGGGTCGATGAGCCGGACGGCGACCGGCAGGCCGGTCATCGCGGTGAAGATGCTCTCGAAGTCGGCCTGCTGCATGGGCAGCAGCTCGTCCAGGGCGGCCTGCCGGGACGCGGTGGAGTCCGCCATGATCATGCGCCGCACCACGGGCAGGCGGTCCGTGGCCATGAACATGTGCTCGGTGCGGCACAGGCCGACCCCCTCGGCGCCCAGCTCGCGGGCCTTCGCGGCGTCCTCGCCGGTGTCGGCGTTGGCGCGCACGCCAAGGCGGCGCACGTTGTCGGCCCAGTCCAGCACGGCCTGGAAGTCGTCGGTGATCCGGGGCGGCACGAGCGGGAGCGCACCGGCGTAGACGAGGCCAGTGGTGCCGTCCACCGTGATCGTGTCGGCGTCGGTCAGGACGGTGCCGCCGACCGTCAGCGTGCGGCCATCGGCGTCGATGCGCAGGTCGCCCACGCCGGCGACGCACGGCTTGCCCATGCCGCGCGCGACCACCGCGGCGTGCGACGTCATGCCGCCGTGCGCGGTGAGCACGCCCTGTGCGGCCGCTACGCCGTGGATGTCGTCCGGTGTGGTCTCCCAGCGCACGAGCACCACGTGCTCACCGGCCCCGCCCCGTTCGGCCGCGGTGTCGGCGTCGAACACGATGGTGCCCACCGCCGCGCCAAGGGACGCGTTGAGGCCGTGTGTGAGCGGGGCAGGGGCTCGGGCGGCGTCGAGCGTGGGGTGCAAGAGCTGGTCGAGCTGGGCCGGATCGATCCGCCGCAGCGCGGTCTCCCTGTCGATCTCGCCCTCGGCGACGAGGTCGCGCGCCACCTTCAGGGCCGCGGCGGCGGTGCGTTTTCCGGTGCGTACCTGCAGCAGGTACAGCGTGCCCTCCTCGATCGTGAACTCGATGTCCTGCATGTCCTTGTAGTGGTGTTCCAGCCGGTCCATCGCGGCCATGAGCCGCGCGTAAGCGTCGGGCAGCACGGACTCCAGCTCCGGCAGGGGCCGCGGCGTGCGGATGCCAGCGACCACGTCCTCGCCCTGCGCGTCGAGGAGGAACTCCCCGTACCGTTCCTTCGCGCCCGTGGCCGGGTTGCGCGTGAAGCACACGCCGGTCGCGGACGTGTCGCCCTTGTTGCCGAACACCATCTGCATGACGTTCACGGCGGTGCCCAGGTCGTCCGGGATGTCGTTCAGCCTGCGGTACACCTGCGCGCGCGGGCTGTCCCATGACCCGAACACGGCGTCCACCGAACGGCGGAGTTGCTCGCGCGGATCGGTCGGCAGGTCGTGGCCCGTGCTCCGGCGGGCCACGCTCCGGAAGGTCGCCACCAGCTCCCTCAGGTCGTCCGCCGTCAGGTCGGTGTCCTGCGCGGCTCCCCGGCGCTCCTTGATCGCCGTCAGCTCGTCCTCGAAGACCTGCCCCGGTACGCCCTCGACGACCTCGCCGTACATCTGCACGAACCGGCGGTAGCAGTCCCAGGCGAACCGGGGGTCGCCCGACTCGGCCGCCAGGCCGTCGACCGTCTCGTCCGAGATGCCGAGGTTGAGGATCGTGTCCATCATCCCCGGCATCGAGCGCACGGCGCCCGACCGCACCGACACCAGCAGCGGCCGCTCGGCCGCGCCCAGCGTGCGGCCCGTGCGCCGCTCCAGGGCGTCCAGGTGGGCCTGGATCTCGTCCCACAGCCGCTCGGGCCAGGTGCCTCCGTTCCTCATCGTGGCGACGCACGCCGAGGTGGTCACCGTGAAGCCGTCCGGTACGGGCACGCCGATGCGCGTCATCTCGGCGACGCCGGCCCCCTTGCCGCCGAGCAGCGCTCTCATGCCCGCGTTGCCCTCCGACAGGTCGTAGACGTACCGCTCGCCCGCCGCCTCTGTCGGTGGGGTCGCGGTGAGGGCACTGGTCCGGCTTTCCGCATGCGTGGTCATTGCGCCTCCATCGGTCTGCGCGCGCGATCGCGTGCTCGTGCCATGACTTCACGGTCGTCACCGGCGGCACGCCAGGCGCAACCGTGCGGCCAGCCTTTCGCGCCTTCGCATGGCCGTACCAGGGACGAACGGCCCGGAATCTCAGGACGAAGTCCCGGGAAGGCTTGTGCAGGGACCCGGGTCACGAGGCTCTGAGGACCTTCTCTGCGGCACGGGGGACCTTCGTCCCTGACCCGCGCGGACCGCGCGGCGAGATGTTGGAGCTACCGCCGCACCTGGCGGTCACCCGTCCAGCACCACCGTCCGAACGGAGCTGTCATGAGAGCCGCAGTCGTCACCGACTTCACCGCCCCGCTGGAGATCCAGGACATCCCGGTCCCGGAGCCCGGCCCGGACGAGGTCCTCGTCCGGATCGAGGTGAGCGGGCTGTGCCACACCGACATCCACGCCGCCCACGGCGACTGGCCGGTCAAGCCGACCCCGCCTTTCGTCCCGGGTCACGAGGGCGTCGGTCGCATCGAGAAGCTCGGCCCCGGCGTGACGAGCCGCGCCGTCGGCGAGCGTGTGGCGATCGCCTGGCTCGGCAGCGCGTGCGGCGAGTGCCGCTACTGCGTCGCCGGCTGGGAGACCCTGTGCGAGCAGCAGCAGAACTCCGGCTACTCCGTCAACGGCGCGTTCGCCGAGTACGCGGTGGTCCGGGCAGGGTTCGCCGTTCCCGTCCCCGACGGTGTGTCGTCCGCGGACGCCGCGCCGCTGAGCTGCGCGGGCGTGACCACCTACAAGGCCATCAAGGTCGCCCGGGTGTCGCCCGCTGAGACGGTGGTCGTGTTCGGCATCGGCGGGCTGGGCCACCTCGCGCTGCAGTACGCGCGGATCGCCGGCGCGTTCGTGATCGCGGTCGACGTCGAGGACCACAAGCTGGAGCTGGCCACCCGCCTCGGTGCTGACCACGTGGTCAATGCCGCCCGCGAGGACCCGGTAGAGGCCATCAAGCGCCTCGGTGGCGCGGACGTCGCGGTGGCGCTGGCCGCGTCGTCGGCATCCTTCGACCAGGCGTTCCGCTCGCTGCGCCGGGGTGGCCGGCTGGTCTGCGTGGCGCTGCCCGCCGAGGGCAGGATCCAGCTGCCGATCTTCGACACGGTGCTCGGGGGCATCTCGGTGATCGGCTCGATCGTCGGCACCCGCAACGACCTCGCCGACGTGTTCGCGCTGCACGCGGCAGGCCGCACCGAGGTCGTGGCCGTTGAACGCAAGCTCGACGAGGTCAACGAGTCCTTCGCGGACGTGCTGGCCGGCCGGGTGCCCGCACGCATCGTCTTCGGCTTCTGAGCCCGACCACCACGCGGGAGCCAACCATGACCACCGTCCATGACGCACCGGCCGTCCCCGGGCCGGGTACCGAACCGAACGGCTCCGCGTGGGCGGGGTTCGTCGGCGGACCCTGGCAGGACCAGGTGGACGTGCGCGACTTCATCCAGCGCAACTACACGCCGTACGAGGGCGACGCGAGCTTCCTGGCCGGGCCGACCGCCCGCACCACCCACGTGTGGGACACGGTGAGCGCGCTGTTCCCGGAGGAGCGCGCCAAGGGCGTGTACGACGTCGACCCGCACACCCCGGCGGCCATCACCGCCCACGCGCCGGGCTACATCGACCGCTCCGCCGAGCTGATCGTCGGCCTGCAGACCGACGCGCCGCTGCGGCGCGCGATCATGCCGAACGGCGGCTGGCGTCTGGTCGAGACGTCGCTGGCCACGTACGGCTACGACGTGGACGAGTCCGTCAAGGAGACGTTCACCAAGTACCGCAAGACCCACAACGAGGGTGTCTTCGACGCGTACCCGCCGGACGTCCGCGCCGCCCGCAGGAGCCACGTCATCACGGGACTGCCGGACGCCTACGGCCGCGGGCGGATCATCGGCGACTACCGCCGGGTGGCCCTGTACGGCGTCGACGCCCTGATCGCAGCCAAGCGGGCGGACAAGCTGAGCCTGGACACACAGCCGTTCAGCGAGAAGGTGGTCCGCGAGCGGGAGGAGCACGCCGAGCAGCTCCGCGCGCTGGGCGAGCTCAAGGAGATGGCGGCGTCCTACGGCTACGACATCTCCGGACCGGCCAAAACCGCCCGGGAGGCCGTGCAGTGGCTCTACTTCGCGTACCTGGGCGCGGTCAAGGAGCAGAACGGTGCCGCGATGTCGCTGGGCCGCACCTCGACCTTCCTGGACATCTACTTCCAGCGTGACCTGGGCGCGGGCCGGATCACAGAGGAACAGGCGCAGGAGCTCGTCGACGACCTCGTCATCAAGCTGCGGATCGTGCGCTTCCTGCGCACACCCGAGTACGACACCCTGTTCTCGGGCGACCCCACCTGGGTCACCGAGACCGTCGGCGGCATGGGCGACGACGGGCGCACCCTGGTGACGAGGACCTCGTTCCGCTACCTGCAGACCCTGTACGACCTGGGCCCCGCACCCGAGCCCAACCTCACCGTGTTCTGGAGCCAGGACCTGCCGCGCGGGTTCAAGGACTTCTGCGCCCGTGTCTCGATCGACACCAGCGCGCTGCAGTACGAGTCCGACCGGCAGATCCGGACCGCCTGGGGAGACGACGCGGCCATCGCCTGCTGCGTGTCCCCGATGGCGGTCGGCAAGCAGATGCAGTTCTTCGGCGCTCGCGTGAACCTGGCCAAGACCCTGCTGTACGCGATCAACGGCGGGCGCGACGAGGTCAGCGGCGAACAGGTCTCGCCGGCCTTCCCCGCCGTCGCCGCCGGCCGCCCGCTGGAGTACGACGACGTCCGCCGCCGTCTCGACACGACGATGGACTGGCTCGCCGCGACCTACGTCGAGGCGCTGAACGTCATCCACTACATGCACGACAAGTACGCGTACGAGCGCCTGGAGATGGCGCTGCACGACCGCGCCGTGCTGCGCACCATGGCCTGCGGCATCGCCGGGCTCGCGGTGACTGCTGACTCGCTGAGCGCGATCCGGTACGCCCGCGTCATGCCGGTGTTCGACGAGCGCGGCGTCGTGGTCGACTACGAGGTCGAGGGACCGTACCCGACCTACGGGAACGACGACGACCGGGCGGACGCCATCGCCGTCGAGCTCACCCGGTCCTTCATGGACAAGATCCGCCGCCAGAACACGTACCGGGACGCGCTGCCCACCCAGTCGGTCCTGACGATCACGTCGAACGTCGTCTACGGCAAGGCAACGGGCAACACGCCTGACGGACGACGCGCCGGCGAGCCGTTCTCACCGGGCGCCAACCCGATGAACGGGCGCGACACGCACGGCATGCTCGCCTCGGCGCTGTCGGTGGCCAAGCTGCCGTACGACCAGGCGCAGGACGGCATCTCGCTGACCAGCACGGTGGTGCCGTCCGGGCTGGGACGGACGCGGGACGAGCAGGTGACCAACCTGGCGGGCCTGCTGGACGCCTCGGTGGGCCTGGACGGCTACCACATGAACGTCAACGTGCTGAACCGGGAGACGCTCGAGGACGCCATGGCGCACCCCGAGAACTACCCGCAGCTGACGATCCGGGTCTCCGGGTACGCCGTGAACTTCGTCCGGCTGACGCGCGAGCAGCAGCTCGACGTGCTCAGCAGGACCTTCCACGGGTCGCTGTGATGACCCTCGAGGCCTCGGCACCCGCCACCTCCTCCCGGCGGTCCCAGCGGCTGGCCGGGGTGCGGTCCGGCGAGCTCGGATCCGTGCACTCGTGGGAGCTGGTCACGGCCGTGGACGGGCCGGGCACCCGGCTCACCGTCTTCCTGGCGGGCTGCCCGTTGCGCTGCCTCTACTGCCACAACCCGGACATGCTCGAGATGAAGGACGGCGAGCCGGTCACCGCCGAGCAGATCCTCGCGCGTGTGCGCCGCTACCTACCCGTGTTCCGAGCCACCGGCGGCGGGCTGACCCTGTCCGGCGGCGAGGTGCTGATGCAGCCGGCTTTCGCGGCGCGCCTGCTGCGCGGAGCCAAGGAGCTCGGCGTGCACACGGCGCTGGACACCTCCGGGTTCCTCGGTGCCAACGTGACCGACCGGATGCTCGCCGACACGGATCTGGTCCTGCTCGACGTCAAGTCCGGTGACCCGGACACGTACCGCCGGGTCACCGGTGGTGAGCTGGCGCCGACGCTCGCGTTCGGACGGCGCCTCGCCCGAGCCGGGCTGGCCGGAGCCCACGCTCCGGAGGTCTGGGCCAGGTTCGTCCTGGTCCCTGACCTGACCGACGACGCGGACAACGTAGAGCGGGTCGCTGCCTATGTGGCCGAGCTGAACGAGATCAGGCCCGGCACCGTCACCCGGGTCGAGGTGCTGCCCTTCCATCAGATGGGGCGCTACAAGTGGGCCGCGCTCGGGCGCACCTACGAGCTCGAGGCGACCCAGCCGCCGTCGGCCGAGCTGACCGAGCGCGTTCGGAACCAGTTTCGGGCGCACGGCCTGCGGACGTACTGAAAGTCGCGGTGGACTCCCTCGACCTGGCGTGCCTCACCTGCGGGTCCACTGCTGGTTGGTTCCGCCGTGGCAGGCCCACAGGTGGATCTTGGTGCCGTTGGCGGTGCCTTGTCCGCTGGCGTCGAGGCACAGCCCGGACTGGACGCCGGTGATCGTGCCGTTCGTGTTGAGGTTCCATTGCTGGTTGGCCTGGCCGTTGCAGTCCCAGATCACCGCGGTCGTGCCGTTGCTGGTGCCCTGACCGCTCGCGTCCAGACACTTGTTGCCGTACACCACGAGCTGCTTGCTCGCGGTGTAGGTCCAGCTCTGGTTGGTCCCGCCGGTGCAGTCCCAGAGCTGCGTCTGTGCGCCGTTGCCGGTGCTCGAACCCGGGACCTCCAGGCAGCGCCCGGACGGCACTCCGACGATCTGCGTGCCGCCCTGGGTGCCGCAGCCGGGTGCGTTGAGCGGCGTGCGGTACTGGGCGGGCACACCGGCGTTGCAGATGATCGCCTGCGCCGCCGCGGGCCAGGTCGAACCGGTCACGGGGTGGTCGTTCGTGATGCGGTTGTTCGTCGCCGCGGAGAAGTCGCCCTGCACGGCCCCACCCATGTGCCAGGTGTGGTCGACGGTGTTGTCCTTCGTGTTGCGTGTCCCGCCCGTGTTGGCGAAGACCCAGGGGCTGGAGTCGCGGATCACGTTGTTCGTCGCGGTGATGTACCGCGATCCTTCGTCCAGGTACAGCCCGACCGTGTTCCGCAGGTTGTACATGTAGTTCTCGCGGATCACCGTGCCCGGCGACGCGGAGAGCGAGTAGATGCCGCCACCGTCGCTGAAGATCTTCTTCGTGTCGTGCACCATGTTGTTCGCCACGACGTTGTTCCGGAACGTCGTCGGGGTCGAGTACCTGGGGTTGTACTGGTAGTACCCGCGGTCGACGTAGTCCTGGGATCCGCCCGCGTCGTTCGTGCCCCAGCCGAACCCGATGTCGATCGCGTCGTAGGGGAGGTCGAACACCTCGTTCTGCAGGATGCGCGCGTTGTCGACGTAGGTCGAGAGGATGCCGGAGTTCTCCCGGTAGGTGAAGGACGTCTTCGTGACGGTGTTGGCCTGGACGAGGATGTCCGAGTTGGTCATGGCCGGGTCGCTGGGGTGGTGGGCATCGGCCCGGACCCCTCCCGCGACGACGGCCCCTCCGCCGAGCTGGGTGAAGACGTTCCCGACGATGTCGATGTTCGACGCGCCCAGACCCACGCCGCTCGCGTGAGCGTTGGCGTCGTTGCCGATGCCGAGCGCGGTCTGGCCGAGGTTCACGAACCTGTTGCCGATGAACGAGACGCCCGTCGCCGCTGAGACCTGGACGGCCGCCGGCGACTGGTTCCACGTCGTACGGGCCCGCTCGAACGCGGCGCAGCCCTGGGAGCAGCTCGTGATGGCGTCGGCCGGGTAGTACGAGTAGGACCCGGCGAGGTAGGTCCCGGTCTGCTGCACGGCGTAGCCGTTCGGTCCCGAGGGCGCCAGCCAGCTTGTCCCCGAGAACTGGAGGCCCTCGAAGCTGAGGTTTCGTACCGGGCTGGAGTAGCTGCCGCTGATCTCGACGAGCCTCTCGAGCCGCGGGAGCTGCACGTCCAGCGACGACGGGTGCACGCCGTTCGCGGGCTTCAGGTACAGGCGTCCGGCTGCGGGGTCGATGTACCAGTGACCCGGCTGGGAGATGAACGAGAGAGAGTTCTCGATGCTCAGCCCGTGTCCGCCGAAGATCGGGGCCTGGATGGTGTCGTACCCCCAGAGGTTGTTGTTCCACGCGGGTTGGGTCATCGTCGCCGTGGTGCCGTTGATGGTCGAGACCGGCGAGTAACGATCGGTGAAGTGCCCGATGGAGCGCAGCTCGAGCCGGTTCTTCTGCGGCAGGTTCGAGAGGTAGTTGAGCGCCGGGTTCGTGATGTTGAATCCGGTGGCGGTCATCCGGATGTCGCTGCGAGCGATGTTGACCGAGGCGCGGGGCGACGCGACGCCGTTGACGAAGAGGTCACGGGTGTCTTGCCCGACGGGCGTCGAGGCGACCCAGATGTTCTTCGCCGAGTCGTGCGAGCTCCACCCGGTGACGGGCGTCGACCCCGTCAGGACGGGGGTCGCGCCCGGGGCTGCCGTCCAGCGCACGGTCGTCGTGGTGCGCCCGCCGTCCGCGGCCGTGAAGCTCAAGGGCGAGGAGAGCTCGTAGCGGCCCCCGGCGAGCACGACCACCACGTCGGTCGGGGACGCGGAGCTCTGGTTCTGCCTGACCGTGGTCTTGACCTGCGAGATCGAGCACGGCGCGCTCGAGGTGCAGCCGGTTCCGCTGCCACTGGGCGAGGCGTAGTAGGTGGTGGTCGCGGCGGACGCGGAAGTCGGGCCCACGAGCGCCGATCCCCCCATCAGCAGCATGACCGCGAGCGTGGTCACGAGACGCCGAGGCGTGCGATTCATCTGAGTTCCTCCGAACATCGTTGTTTGGGGGTGCCCTCGGCTACTCGCTTCAGCCGTTATGCGTAGTACATCCGATGTCTGGGCCGAACTCAATAGCACATGTGATATATGTTCTCTATCCGTCGATCGCCCGAATGGCGCGGGCCGCGGCAGTGCTCAGCGGCCGACGCCGAGGGCCCGTGGATCGGCCCTCCGGCGTCGGCCGCCAGACGTGATCGGTGGTGGATCGGCTCGCCTACGGGGCCGCCTGATCGCAGGTCACGCCGTTCACCGTGAACTCGCTCGGGCTCGTGTTGACGCCGGTGTGCGAGCCGTTGAACCCCACGTCGGTGCTGGCCCCTGGCGCGAGCGTGGCGTTCCAGGCCAACCCCGTCGCGGCAACGGCCGTGCCGGACTGCGTCCACGTGGCCCCCCACCCCTGGGTCACCCGCTGGCCGGACGGGAAGGCGAACCGGAGCGTCCACGTGACCGGCGCCGTGGTGTCGTTCGTGATCCGTACCGAGCCCGTGAACCCGTCGCTCCAGCTGTTCGCCGAGTAGCTGACCCGGCACCCGCCGGCCGGGCCGGCCGTCGTCGTGAAGGTCACGGCCGGGCTCGCGCCGGACGGGTTGCCCGCGTTGTCCCGGGCACGCACCACGAACGAGTACGACGTGTCAGGGGCCAGGCCGCTCACCGTGTAGGCGGTAGTGGTGGACGAACCGGCGAGGACCTCGGTGCTGCCCTGGAGGCGGTAGACGTCGTACCCGGCGACGCCGCTGGGCGGGTCGCCGCCGTCCGTCACCGCCGGCCAGGTGAGCCGGGCGCCGGAGGAGGTGACGGCGCTCGCCGTCGGCCGGGCGGGGGTGCCCGGCGCGGTGGTGTCGGTGGGGGTGCCGGTGCCGGTGGGCTCGGTGCCCCAGACCAGCCGGCCGCCGTCGTACAGCGTGATCGCCCTCGTCTTCACCAGCGCGGTGGTGGTGAGGCCGGCGAAGGACGGGTCGTTCGCGTTGTTCCAGCCGGTGCCGCCGCTGACCCGGAACTGGAGCTCGCGGCGGTGCTGCGACTGCCCGCCGGGGTGGATGTTCTGCCCCGCGCAGCTCAGCTCGGCGTAGTAGAGGCTGCCGGACGCCTGAACGGGCTTGGCGGTCTGCGGGCCGCACTCGCTGTAGTTCGACGACAGGGTGAGGTTGGCCGCGGTGTCGCCGGCGTCGAGGTTGAACCAGTACCGCAGCCGCGCGTTCTCGAGCGAGCGGGCCGGGAAGGCCGACCGGTTGCGGATCAGGGCCTTGATCTCGACGAACGTACCGCTCGGCGGCTGGTTGAGCTGCGCCTCGACGAAGACCTCGTCCTGGTCGGGGGACTCGGCCTGCGGGAAGCCCGCCAGGGGCGTGCCGCCGTACTCCTCGGCCAGCCGCGCGAGGGCGCTGGAGAAGCCCGCGTTGTAGTCGGTCGCGACCTCGTTGGCCGTGTAGTCCTGGCGCGAGTCGGTGTAGGCGTCGTTGGCGGACGGCGGCCCGCCGACGAGCGCCCCGTAGAGGACGTGCCGGGTCTCGACCGGTTCGGCGATGCTGTCCAGCCACGACCCGTGCGCGGTGCGGTGGTGCGGCTTGGTCGGCGGGTTGGTGCCGAAGCCCACCACGTACGACGAGTCGCGCGGGTTGTCGCCGAGCGCGTAGTCGATCTGGCGGACGCCGAAGTCGTGATAGCGCGCCTTGCGCGTCGCGTCCGTGAGCCAGTCCGAGTAGACCAGCGCGACGAACGACGTGTTGGCCGCGTACCGCAGCGAGCCCCACGAGTCGAGCACCGCCTGACCGCCGGGGGAGTAGGGCACCCGCTGCCCGTTCACGCCGACCGTCCAGTAGTCGAGCCAGCGGTTGGTGTCGTCGACGTACTTCTGCTTGCCGGTCTCCATCGCCAGCAGCGCGTACGCGCCGAACGACTTGTCGTCCCACGCGATCGTCCACTTGTACTTGCGGGTGCTGGACTGGTTCTCCGTGCCCAGCTTGTCGTACTCGGTCTCGGCCTTGGCCAGGTACGCCGCGTCCCCGGTCGCCTTGTAGAGCCAGTAGGCGCCCCAGACGAGCTCGTCCTGGTAGCCGGACCACGACTTGTAGTAGGGGGCGACCTCGGTGACGCAGTCCGAGTAGCTGCCGCGGTAGGTGTCCGCGAACGAGTAGAGCTGCTTGGCGTGCGTGATGAGCTCGCTCGCGTACCCGGGGTCGTCCCTCAGGACGATCGCCGAGGACGCCATCGCGGCCGCCGTCTCGGCGGCGACGTCGGAGCCGGGGCAGGACGCCGTGATCTTGTGCGACGGGCGGTCCATGGTCATGACCTCGGCAGGGCCCCACCACTTGTGGTCGTCCTCGCCGTCGCCCACCTGCACGTACAGCTCGTTCGGCGCGGTGTGGGCCTTGACGAGGTAGTCGTTGACCGAGCGCAGGTTGTCCTTGAGCTCGTCGAGCTGGCCAGCCCGGGTGTACCCCTCGGGCGACTCGATCGCGCCCCACGCGAGCATCGTCGTGCTGAACGCCATCGGGAAGCCGAACTTCACGTGGTCGCCCGCGTCGTACCAGCCGCCGGTGAGGTCCTTGCCGACGTCGTCCCCGTCCTGCAGGGCGGAGTCGCCGCGCCAGCTCACCGGGTAGTCGTCCGGCAGGTCGCCGGAGCGCTGGGCCTGGTAGAAGAACATCGACTTCTGCAGGGCCTCTGCGTAGTTGAAGGCCGGCTCGGCCGGTGCGCCCGTGGCGGGCGACGCGACGAGGAGGGTGGCGGCGAGCGAGAGAGCCGTGCCCGAGGCGAGCGCGGTGGCGCGCCAGCGGCGGGCCGGCGCGTCGGGAGTGCCGGACGAGTGTGCCATGAGGACCTCTTCAACGCTGGAGACGGTCGGGGAGACGACGTCGGGCCGTGGCACCCCCTCGCCCGGTGCGACGCGCCCGGACATCGTCGCGAGGGGCGGATTTCTCCGTCAACGACCTAAACGATTCACACGGCGTGCGGCGACGTCAGCGCGCGAGGCTGAGCGCCAGCGTGGCGAGCGGGACCGTCACCGTGACCGCCACGAGCCCGAGCGCCGCGAAGCGGAGCCAGGAGATGGTGACGCCGAGGGCCGTGAGCCGTTGGTGCCAGAGCAGTGTCGCGAGCGAGGCCCATGGCGACACGAGAGGGCCGAGGTTCACCCCGATGAGCAGCGCGACCAGCCGTAGCGGGCTGCCCGCCTGAGGTTCCAGCACCAGGTACGCGGGCAGGTTGTTGAGGCCGTTCGCGCCCAGCGCCGCGACCGCCGCGAGGTGGAGCAGGCTGAGCGGGTCGTCCCCCGAGCCCGAGACCGCCGCGAGCACGCCCTCGATGCCGTTCGCGTGGGCGGCCTCGACCAGCACGAACAGCGCCAGTGCGATGCCGAGCGCCTGCCACGGCACGAGCGACACCTTGATCGACGCGCGCCGGCGCACGGCGAAGGCCCCGAGCAACAGCACGGCCGCGACGCCGGCGATCCACGCCACCTCGATGCCCGACACGAGCATGGGCAGCAGCAGGACCACGACGATCGCGCAGTACACGAGCAGCGGCCGGTCCTGGACTGGCGTCGGTTCGGGGGCGTGGTAACGGCCGGCGAGCAGCCTTCGGTAGACGAACGACAGGATGACGACGCTGACGACGACGCCGACGAGCGCGGGCGCCCAGACCGCGCCGAGGAACTGGACCGGGCCGCCCTCGAAGGAGCGCGCCGCGAGCAGGTTGGTCAGGTTCGACACGGGGAGGAACAGGGAGGCCGTGTTCGCCAGCCACACCGTCGCGAGGGCGAACGGGATGGGTGAGACGCCGACGTGGACGGCCAGCACCACGACGACCGGCGTCACGAGGACCGCTGTCGTGTCGAGCGAGAGGAACGCCGTACACACCACGGCGAGCGCGATGACGAGGACCCAGAGCACCCAGACCCGTCCGCGCCCCCAGCCGGCGAGCCGTTCGGCGAGCGCCGTGAAGACTCCCGCGTCGCTCGCGAGCTCGGCCACGATCGTGATGCCGACGACGAAGGCGAGCACGGGTGCGACCCGCTCGGTCAACGACCGGACGTCACCCCAGGGCAGCGCGCCGGTCGTGATGACGACCGCCGCGCCGAGGAGCAGGAGCCCGGTGGCGATTGCGGGGACCAGGCGTGCGGCGGGTGCGATCACTGGCCGAGTGTAGGTTCACGAGAGGCCGACCGACGCTGGGCTCGTGTCAGGCCGTGGCCCCGGCCGCCGAGCCGCAAGAAACACGTCGATCGGTGCCCAGATCGACACACGACCTGCGGTTCGCCCACGGTGTGACCAGTAACTTGCGGTTCGAGGCCGAGCCGAGCGTGAGGTCGGAAGCCGGTTCTGGTGCGAGTGAGCGCGGCTCCCTGCATGCTGGACGCTCCGCGCCAGGTCGACAGGGCGCCAAGTCGACAGGGGAGTGACACATGTCGGACCAGACCACGCCGCAGGACCCGACCACCCAGTACCCGCGACCGGAGCAGCCGGCGGACGACCTGCGGCCGCCGGGCCGCACGGGGGACATGTCGCAGGAGCCGGACCACGGGGAGTCCACCTACCGGGGATCCGGCCGGCTGGACGGCAAGCGGGCGCTGATCACGGGCGGCGACTCCGGCATCGGGCGAGCGGTGGCGATCGCGTTCGCGCGCGAGGGAGCCGACGTCGCCATCTCCTACCTGCCGGAGGAGGAGCCGGACGCCCGGACGACCGCCCACTGGGTCGAGGAAGCGGGCCGCAAGGCGGTGCTGCTGCCGGGCGACATCCGGGACGAGGAGTTCTGCCGCCGGCTCGTCGCCGACGCGGTGGACGGGCTCGGGGGCCTGGACATCCTCGTGAACAACGCCGCCTACCAGATGTCCCAGGACGAGGGGCTGCGCGGCATCACGACGGATCAGCTCGACCGGGTGCTGAAGACCAACGTGTACGCGCTGTTCTGGATCACCAGGGCCGCGCTGGACCATCTGCCGAAGGGCGGCTCGATCATCAACACGACCTCGGTCCAGGCGTACGAGCCCAGCCCGCAGCTGCTCGACTACGCCACGACCAAGGCGGCGATCCTCAACTTCACGAAGGGGCTGGCGCAGCAGCTCGCGCCGGAAGGCATCCGCGTCAACGCGGTGGCCCCGGGACCGATCTGGACACCCCTGATCCCCGCCACGATGCCGGAGGAGAAGGTGGAGCAGTTCGGCGCCGACACGCCACTGGGCCGCCCCGGCCAGCCCGCCGAGCTGGCGCCCGCGTACGTGTTCTTCGCGTCCCAGGAGTCCAGCTACATCACCGGCGACCGCATCGGTGTGACCGGCGGGCGCCCGCTGTAGCAGGCGAAGGGGAGCTGTCGCGTGACGTTCTGGATCTGCGCCAGGTGCGGCGTCGAGCACGAGGACCGGCCCGCGGTGTGCGCCATCTGCGCCGACGAGCGCGAGCTCGTGCCCGAGGACGGGCAGCAGTGGACCACCCTCGACGATCTCGCCGCCGCGGGGCGGAGCGTCGCGGTGGAGGAGCTCGAGCCCGACCTGTTCGGCCTCACCACCATGCCCGACGTCGGTATCGGGCCCACCGCGAAGGTCGTCCGCACCGCGGGCGGCAACCTGATGTTCGACGTCCCGGCCTACCTCGACGACGCGGCCCTCGCCGCCGTCCGCGACCTTGGCGGGCTGGCGTACATCGTGGCCAGCCACCCGCACATGTACGGGGTGCAGGTCGAGTGGAGCCGCCGGCTCGGCGGTGTCCCGGTCCTGGTCAGCGAGGCCGACGCCGGCTGGCTCGCCCGGTCCGACGACGCCGTCGAGCTCTGGAAGGAGGACCGGGAGATCCTGCCCGGGGTGACGCTGACCCAGCCGGGCGGGCACTTCCCCGGCTCCACGGTCGCGCACTGGGCGGCCGGGGCTTCCGGCCGGGGCGTGCTGCTGGGTGGTGACACGATCTTCGCCAACCCGGACCGGACGTCGGTGTCGTTCATGCGCAGCTACCCGAACCGGATCCCGCTCTCGGGTGCGGTCGTGCTGCGCATCGCGCACCACGTGCGGCGGTTCGAGTTCGACAGGCTGTACAACAACTTCCGGGGCACGATCCCCGCCGACGCCCGCGACGTCGTGCTGCGTTCGGCGGAACGCCACGCGGCGTGGGCTCGGGGCGACTTCGACCACCTGACGTGATTCCTCGTCAGCCGCGGGGCGGGGCCACCGAACCGCGTTCGACGAGGTGGACGTCGAGCGAGACCGGGGCGCCCGGGCCACGGCCGTGCTCGATCTCCTCGAGGATGATGCGCGACGCCTCGGCGACCTTCGCGGCCATGTCCTGGGCGACGGTGGTCAGACCCGGGGTGGTGTAGGCAGCGAAGTCGAGGTCGTCGAAGCCGATGACGGACACGTCGCCGGGCACCGAGCCGCCGGCCTCGGCGATGCCCGCCATGATGCCGACCGCGAGGTGGTCGGCGGTCGCGAACACGGCGGTCACCTCCGGGTGGTCGCGGCGCAGCCGCAGGCCCAGACGCCGGCCGTCCTCGAACGTCGTGAACACCTCCTCGGCTCGCACGTCACGTGCGTCGATCCCCGCGTCCAGGCAGGCGGCACGGAAACCGTCCCAACGCTGCCCGACCACGCCCATGCCCTGGAACGGCGGGCCGGCGAACAGCACGTGCCGGTGCCCGGCCTCGGCCAGACGCGCGCCGGCGAGCCGGCCGCCGTGGTGGTCGTCGCTGCGTACACCGATCGCGCGCGGGTTCGACGAGTAGCTGTCGATAGCCACGAGCGGGATGCTCGGGACCCGCAGCCGGTCGATCTGCGCGTCGCCGAACTCGACCAGGACGACGCCGTCGAGCGACCATCCGCTGATGGTCTGCGCCACCTGGTCCTCGTGCTCGATCCCGCGCAGCAGGACGTGGTAGCCGCGGTGGCGCAGGTGGGTCTCCATGCCGCCGACCACGGCTACCGTGTGCGGGCTGACCAGCAGGCTGTTGTTCGCTCCCACCGGCACGAGCGCGGCGACGATGTGCGAGCTGTTCGCCGCCAGGCTGCGCGCCGGGATGTTGGGGACGTAGCCCAGGCGCGCGGCGATGGCGAGCACGCGCTCGACCGTCGCGGGCGACACCCTGGCGCTCTTGCCGTTCATGACGTTGGAGACGGTCATCCTGCTCACGCCGGCCTCGGCAGCGATGTCGCTGAGTCGTGCGGTCACTCGATCCTCTCCCGCCGGCATCCGTCAGGCGTCATCCTAGGTCGGCTCCTTGACTGGGCGGGCGGCTTCCCCGTACCTTCGTGTGAAGTTTACCGCTAAACCTCCTGGCACAGCGGTAACCGTGCGAATCCCGGTCAAAGGAGATCTCATGACACGCGCGTTCACGGCCTGGCGCCACCATCTCGCCCGCGTGGCGACGGCGGCCCTCGTCGCCACCACCCTCGCGACCGCCGGCGGCCCGGCGGCGAGCGCCGCCACCACCCGCTACGAGGCCGAGCAGGCGGCACGCTCCGGCGGCGCTGTCGTCGCGACGGAGCACGCCGGCTACAGCGGTTCCGGGTTCGTCGGCGGCTACACCGACGGCAACAAGGGAACCGCGACCACCACGTTCACCGTGACGGCGTCGACGGCAGGCCAGCATGCGCTCGCCCTGCGGTACGCGAACGGCACCGGCTCGGCCAGGACGCTGACGCTCCTGGTGGATGGCGCCGCCCAGCAGGTCACTCTTCAGCCGACGGCGGGCTGGAGCGCGTGGTCGACGCAGAGCGCCCCCGTCACGCTGTCCGCGGGCACCCACACGATCGCCTACCGCTTCGGTACCGCGGACTCGGGCAACGTGAACCTCGACAGCCTCGACGTCACCGAAACGGGCGGCTCGAGCGGTGACGACTACGCAATCGGGCCGGTGTTCGAGGCCGAGTCCGCCACGCTCGCGGGCGGCGCGGTGGTCGCCACCGACCACACCGGCTACTCCGGCTCCGGGTTCGTGGGTGGCTACACCGACGGCAACGCCGGATCGGCGTCGGCCACCTTCAAGGTGCGGGTCACGGCTGGTGGGGCGAAGGACCTCACCGTCCGCTACGCGAACGGCACCGGCTCACCGCGGACGCTCTCACTGTACGACGGCGCCACCAGGCTGACGCAGCTCACCCTGCCCGCGACCGCGAGCTGGGACCAGTGGGGCTCGACGACGTTCACCACCACCCTGTCCACGGGGAACCACGACCTCCGGCTCGCCTATGGCTCCGGCGACAACGGCAACGTGAACCTCGACAGGCTCGACGTCACGGCGAACGTGCCCGGGCAGCCCGCCGGGTCCGGGGAGGCCGAGAACGCCTACCGCTCGGGCAGCGCCGTCGTGGCCTCCTCGACCGGCGGCTTCGCCGGCACCGGCTACGTCGGCGGCTTCACGAGCACGGGCGCGCGTGTGCTCCGTACCGTCCAGGCAGGCACGACGGGCACGGCTACCGCGACGTTCACCTTCGCGACGCCGGACGGTGCCCGCACCCTCGACCTGCTGGTCAACGGCCGGGTCGCGGGTCAGGTCGCCTTCGGTGCGGGGAACGGCTGGCGCACCGTCACGGCGAGCGTGCCGGTACGCGCCGGCGTCAACACCGTGGGCCTGCGGGCCGCGAACGCCGGTAACGACGTGCTGGTCGACAGCCTCGTCGTCTCGGGCGAGACCGACCTGGCGACGCGCGGTGCGACCACGTCGTACACGCAGTACGAGGCCGAGGCGGGGACGACGAACGGCACCACGCTGGCGCCTTCGCGCACCTACGGGACCGTGCAGGCCGAGTCGAGCGGCCGCCGCGCGGTGCGGCTGGACGCCGTCGGCGAGAAGGTGGACCTGACCCTCACCGCCCCGGCGAGCGGGGTCGTGGTGCGCTACTCGATTCCGGACGACGCGGCCGGGACCGGGCAGACGTCGCCCCTGGCGGTGTACGCGAACGGGACCAAGCTGAAGGACGTGACACTGACGTCGGCGCACGCCTGGCAGTACGGCGAGTACCCGTTCCACAACGACCCGGCGCTCGGCGCCGCCCACCGGTTCTACGACGAGCTGCGGTTCGAGATCCCGGAGCAGCCGGCCGGGACGGTGCTGTCGCTGCGGAAGGACTCGGGCGCCGTGGCGCACATCGACGTCGACCTGGTCGAGGCGGAGCGGGTCGCGGCAGCGCTCACCGCGCCCGCGGGCGCGGTCTCGATCACGGCGCACGGGGCGACTTCGGGCGGGGGCGACGACACGGCGGCCATCACGGCGGCGGTGGCCGCCGCGAAGGCGGCGGGCGTGCCGGTCTGGATCCCCGCGGGAACCTTCCACGTCAACGACGCGATCCGCGTCGCGGGGGTGTCGGTGCTGGGTGCCGGCCCGTGGCACTCGGTGGTGGTGGGCACCGGCCGGGCGGGCGGGTTCTACGGGACCGGCGGCGGCGTCACCATCGCGGACGTCGCGATCCTCGGCTCGGCGACCGTGCGCGACGACGCGAACGGGCAGGCCGCGATCGAGGGCGACTTCACCGGCGAGACGCTGCTGCAGAACATCTGGATGCAGCACACCAAGGTGGGCCTGTGGGTGCGTCCCGGCTCGCGGGACGTGCTTGCCGTCGGGCTGCGCGTCCGCGACACCTACGCCGACGGCGTGAACCTGCGCTCGGGCGTGCTCAACACGCAGGTGACCCAGTCGACGTTCCGCAACACGGGCGACGACTCGCTCGCGATGTGGTCCGACGGCGCCGCAGTCAGCGACAGCGTCTTCTCGTTCAACACGGTACAGGCGCCCGCGCTGGCCAACGGCCTTGCGGTCTACGGTGGCGGGGGCGGCAACCGGGTCGAGGACAACCTGGTGGCCGACACGGTCAACGCGGCGGCGGGCATCGCGATCAGCACCCGGTTCGGGGTGCCGTTCACCGGCACCACGACGGTGCAGCGCAACACGCTCACGCGGACCGGCAGCCGTGAGCCCAACTGGCCGGCCGAGCTCGGCGCGCTGTGGATCTACGCCGACGTGCACGCGATCGACGCTCCGATCGTGGTGCGTGACATGACCATCCGGGACAGCACCTACGCGGGCATCCTGATGTCGTGGCAGAAGTCGATCTGGCAGGTGAGCTTCGACCGGGTCACCGTGACCGGCTCGGGTACCTACGGCATCGAGGCCCACGCCACGGGCAGCGCCACGTTCGCGAACACCGCGGTCTCCGGTTCGGGGACGGGTGGGTTGCTCAACGACATGGGATTCGTGCTCGAGCGACTGGGCGGCAACTCGGGATTCTAGGAGCTCAGGTCAGCTCGAGGAGGATCCCGTCCTCTGCCTCCGGGCCACCGGGCCCGTGCTCGCGGAGGACGGCGACTATCTCGTCGAACAGCGTCGGGCCCTCACCGCGTCGCGCCGCGGCCAGGCGCGCCTCGAAGGTCGCGCGGTTGGACGGGTCGACGGAGGGCAGCAGCCGCTCCAGCCGTCGGGCCGTCTCCGCGTGGCCGAGCGCCACCCGCGACGCCTCCGAGGCGACCCACCGCAGGATCCAGCCGCCGTCGGGTGTCCCGTACCCGCCGCGGAGCACGTCGTTCAGGGCATCGAGGTTTCCTCGCCACGTGTACCCGTCCAGCAGCCGGGAGAACTCGCGGGCGAAACCGTCGAGGTCGCTGAACCGCGTCCCGTCGACGACGAGCACGGGGAGGTCACGAGTCATGGTCCGAGGCTATCCGTCCGTCCAGGGCCGGGGCCGTGCACTGCGCCCAGCCCCTGGCAGGGCAGGGCGCAGCGCACGGGACAGGGTCACATCCGGTAGAAGTCGCCGTAGTGGTTGGGCGAGAAGTAGACGTCGCCGGTGGTGCGGTCGAGCACGAGCCGGTACGACTGCCGCGCGGCACCGCAGGCCCGGGGCGTGACGTCGAACTCGAGGTAGGAGTGGCCGGCGGGGAGCTGACCCTCGGAGTTGCGGTGCACGCCGCCCGCGAAGTTGCACTGGCCGTTCGGCCAGCTGACCCAGCCGCGCGTGCTCGGGTAGCCCTTGGAGCTCCAGATCGAGTTCGAGGAGTACGCCTCCGCGCAGCCGCTGTGCGTGCAGGAGTTGAAGACGCTCGCGTCGGCGGGCTGCGCGACGGTGACGCCGCCGGCGACGAAGCCGACCATCGCGGTCAGGACGACGAGCATCCTGAGCATCGTGGACAGGGCGCTGTGCTTCTGGACGGACGCGGTGCTGTGGTTCTCGGACACGCTGTTCCCCTCTCGGTTGGGACTACCGAGGGGAATCCTGGCCCGCCTACCCGACGCGGACCCGACGACACACCCACCTGCGGGTGAATTTAACCTGTCCGTATTGTCCGGGAAAGATGCACGAGCCCGCCCGTCGGCCCAGGTACCGAGCGAGTGGCCGTAGACGTGCTTAGCGTGGAGGCGCCAGCTCAGCAGAAGGAGACTCCCGCCGTCGACCGGCGGGCTCGTCGCGTCGGAAGGGTGCGAGATGGAGAGCAGAGCCAAGGCCGCTGGACACGCCGTCCACCAGCAACTGATCGTCTTCCCGCTCGGGCTGCTCGCGACGGCGGTCGTCTTCGACGTGATCGGCCTCGTGGCGGACGACGTCCGGTTCGCCTCCGCGTCGTATCTCATGATCGCGGCGGGCGTCCTGATGGGGGTCGTCGCGGCGGTGTTCGGCCTGATCGACTACCTCGCGATCCCTCGCGGCACCCGGGCCAGGCGCATCGGGACCTTGCACGGCGTCGGCAACGTCGTCGTGCTCGTCCTGTTCTTCGTGAGCTGGCTGGTGCGTGCCGGGACCCGGGACAACGTCCCGGACGTCGCGGCCCTCGTCGTCGCGCTGCTGGCGCTCGCGGTCGCGGCCGGCACCGCGTGGCTGGGCGGGGAGCTCGTTGACCGGCTCGGCGTGGGTGTCGACGACGACGCGGGCCTGGACGCCCCGACCAAGCTCACCACCGGGATCTCGATGCACCGCCCTCACAGCGCGGCGCCGTGACCGGACGGCGGCCGGCGGCGCCGCCACCGCTCCCACGGAGGCAGGACCTGCCAGTTGACGCGCAGGGTGTGCCAGGCGCGGTCGAGCCGCCGACGGCGCTGCTTCCGCCCGTGCAGGCTGCGCGCGGACACCCCCACCCGCCACGAACGGTCGAGCCGGATCCGTCGGCGGGGTCCGAGGCGGAACGCCAGGTCGAGGTCGTCGTGCACCTCCGAGTCGTCGCGCACGACCTCCTGGCGTACGGCGCGCCAGGCGCTGGAGCGCACCGCCATGCACGAACCCCACAGGGCCGTGTGTCCGAGCGCGAGGTGGCAGAGCGCGTAGTACGACCCCAGGTAGGCGATCGAGACAGTGGTCCGCAGGCCGCGTGGCGCGTCGTAGAAGCTGCCGGTCCCGGTGAGTGCGTCGAGGCCCTCGTCGGCGGACATCCGTTCCACCACCGTCTGCACCCACCGCGGGCCGGGCCGCGAGTCGGCGTCGAGCCGCGCGATGACCGCGCCCTTCGCGGCGTCGTACCCGGTCGCCGCCGCGGCGGGGATCCCGACGCGCGGCTCGCCGACGACCACGGCGCCCCAGCGGTGCGCCACCGCGGCGGACGAGTCGGTCGACCCGTTGTCGACCACGACGACCTCCAGCGGGGCCACCGTCTGGCGCGCGAGCAGGGACAGGCACGTGTCCAACGCCCGTGCGTCGTCGCGCACCGGGATCACCACCGAGACCGTCGGCGCGAGATCAGGCGCCACGACCGAGCTCCCACAGGATCGCGCCCAGCGCGCCGATCCCCGCGGTCGTGATGTCGCCCGGCACGAGACCGCGTTCGGCGGTGACCTGGCGCACGGGGCCTCCGCGAGGTTCGGGACGGTGGCCCTCCAGTGTCACCCGAGGCCTTACCGCACGCACGATCTCGCTCGGTCGCTACGCCGACCGTGTCGACTCCCGGACCACCAGCCGCGCGGGGATGGTCACCTCGGCGGTCGGCTCCGCCGCCACCTCGGCCCCATCGCTCGAGTGAGCGGCCATCCGGGCCTCCAGGAACCGGAGGACGGTGGCGGCGATCTGCTCGTTGCCGGGGTCGACAGAGGTGAGCCGTGGCGTGGTGAACTCCGTCTCGTCGATGTTGTCGAACCCGACGACCTGGACGTCCGCCGGCACGCGGATCCCCAGGTCCCCGAGGGCGCGCAGGGCGCCGATGGCCACGACGTCGGTGGCGGCGACGATGCCGTCGAACGCGACGCCCTCGTCGGCCAGGCGGCGCACCGCCGCGTAACCGGACGCCATGTCCAGCAGCGGGACAGGTACGACGAGCCGCTCGTCCAACGGCACGCCGAGGCGGGCGTGCGCCTTGTAGTAGCCCAGCGTGCGGAGCGTCAGCATGTCCTGCTCCGTCGTGCCCTGTCGCCCGCCCAGCATCACCGTGCGACGGGACCCTCGTTCGAGCAGGTGCGCGGTGGCGGTCGCAGCGCCCTCGACGTTGTCCATCATGACGTGGTCGAACGTCCGGGGGAGCGGGCGCTCGCCGACGAGCACCACCGGCGTCCGGAAGTTGAGCTGCTCCAGGTCGGGCGGGTTGAGCCCGACGACGGAGATGATCACGCCGTCGTACATGCGGAGGCGGGCGAACGAGGCCGCTGCCAGCTCGTCGGCCCGGCTCAGACCCGAACGCTGGACGACGAGGTGCCTGCCGGTGGGCTCCAGGGCGTCGGCGAGGCGGGTCGCGAGCTGACCGAAGTACGGCCGGTCGAGCTCTGGCACCAGCAGGCCGATGGCGTCCGTGCGGCCCGCTCGCAGGTTCCGCGCGGTGGGGTTCGCCCGGTAGCCGAGCTCGGCGACCACGTCCAGCACGCGCTCGCGAGTCTGCGGCGCGACCCGGGGCAGCCCGTTGATCACCTTCGACACGGTGGTGGTCGAGACCTGTGCCGCCCGCGCCACGTCGCCGATGGTCACCGCGCGTGAGCCGGTACTCATACGAACCTTTCTCACCGTCTCGGCCGGAGGACGCCTCTTGACATCCGCATCCGCCGAGGGAATCGTTACCGCAGCGACGAGGACCAGTGAATACGGCTGTGAAAGCGGCTCCTCTGCGCCCTTGAGGAAACGATACCTCGTCGAAACCCCTGCGTCCGGAAGGCCTTTCGCATGCCCACTGAGCTGCCCACCGAGCTGCTGCCCACCCAGCCGTCGACCGAGTCCGCCCGCGTGGTGATCGATCTCGACCTGCCGGGACCCACGATCAGCAGGCACGTCTACGGGCACTTCGCCGAACATCTCGGGCGCTGCATCTACGGTGGGTTCTGGGTGGGGGAGGACTCGCCGATCCCGAACGTCGGCGGGATCCGCCTCGACGTCGTCGAGGCCCTGCGCGCGCTCCAGATCCCGAACCTGCGCTGGCCCGGCGGCTGCTTCGCCGACGACTACCACTGGCGCGACGGCATCGGCCCGCGTGCGGAACGTCCGCGGATGGTCAACTCCCACTGGGGCGACGTCGTCGAGGACAACTCGTTCGGGACGCACGAGTTCATGGCACTGTGCGAGCTGCTCGGCGCGGACGCGTACATCAGCGGCAACGTGGGCTCGGGCACCGTCGCGGAGATGAGCGAGTGGATCGAGTACCTCACGCGTGCCGACGACTCGCCGATGGCGGCGCTGCGCCGGCAGAACGGGCGGGACGAGCCCTGGAAGGTGCCCTTCTTCGGCCTGGGCAACGAGGCGTGGGGCTGCGGCGGCAACCTGCGGGTGGAGCAGTTCGCCTCGCTGGCGCGGCAGTACGCGACGTACGTGCGCAACCACGCGGGCAACGACGTGTACCGCATCGCGGCGGGCGCCTCGGACGACGACTACCACTGGACCGAGGTCCTGATGAAGTCCTTCGGGCCGCTCGACGGGGCCGACGGTCCGGCGGGGCCGTTCCAGGGGGTCTCGCTGCACTACTACACGATGTCCGGGTCCTGGGAGGACAAGGGCAGCGCGACCGCCTTCACCGAGGACGAGTGGTACCTCACCCTGTCCCGTGCCGGGTACATGGAGGAGCTGCTCACCCGCCACAGCACGGTGATGGACCGCTACGACCCGGGCAAGCGCGTCGGCCTCGTGGTCGACGAGTGGGGCACCTGGTGGAACGTCGAGCCCGGCACCAACCCCGGATTCCTGTACCAGCAGAACACGCTGCGCGACGCGCTCGTCGCGAGCATCCACTTCGACGCGTTCCACCGGCACGCGGACCGGGTGGTGATGGCGAACATCGCCCAGACGGTGAACGTGCTGCAGGCGATGATCCTCACCGACCCGGACACCGGCGCGCTCGTGCTCACCCCGACGTACCACGTCTTCGCGATGAACGCCCCGCACCACGACGCCACGTCGCTCGCCGCGCACGTCGTCGCGCCCGGCGCCACGCGCGCCGTCGACGGCAAGGAGCTGCAGCTCCTGTCGGCCTCGGCGTCCACCAAGGGCTCGACGGCGCACGTCTCGCTGTCCCACCTCGACGCCGCCCAGGCCCGTACGGTGGTGCTCGACCTGCGCGGCCGCGACGTCGTCGGCTTCTCGGCGCAGATCCTGACGGCGCCGGAGCTGCACGGCCACAACACGCCGGAGCAGCCCGAGGCGGTGGCGCCGCGCAAGCTGGAGGAGATCCGCAGGCACCCGCGCGGCCTCGAGCTCGACGTGCCCGCGCACTCGTACGTCACCGTCGCGCTGGAGCTGGGTGCCGACGACTGACGCAGCCCGCTTGCCGAGCGATTGTGCCCACAATTCACGCCAGTTCCGGGCACAATCGCTCGGCCGCCGGACCGGCCCCATGGTCGACGTCCGGCGGGTCAGCGGCGTATCGTGCGCGCCGTACCGTTCGTCAGCTGCACCGTTCGACAGAAGTGACCGGGTGATGGAGCCCGGTCGTCCGTGAGGTACGCGCCCGCTGCTCGACGACGAGCGGTGAGGTCGAGTGGATAACGTTTCACAGCGCTCCGACGACAGAGAGGGCAATGATGCCGCTTCCCAGGAGAACCGACGAGCCGCGCTTCGACCCCGTCAGCAGGCGGGCCTTCCTCACGCTCTCCGCCACCGCGGCGGCGGGCACGGCCGGCCTGATGTCGGCGCAGCCGGCGGCCGCCGCCCAGGTGCTCGTCCAGCCGTCGATCCGGCAGCAGACGATCCAGGGCTTCGGCGGCATGAACCACACGGCCTGGATCAGTGACCTCACGGCGGCCCAGCGTGAGACGGCGTTCGGGAACGGGGCGGGGCAGCTCGGCTTCACGATCCTGCGCATCCCCGTCCACGAGGACCCGGCCAGGTGGGCCGGCGAGGTGGCGACGGCCAAGCGCGCGACCGAGCTGGGCGCCAAGGTCTTCGCTTCGCCGTGGAACCCGCCGGCGGCGATGACGGAGACCTTCTCCGGCGGCAAGCGGCTGCGCTACGACCAGTACGGCAACTACGCGCGGCACCTCAACGACTTCGTGCGCTACATGCGCGACCGCGGGGTGCCCCTCTACGGGATCTCCGTGCAGAACGAACCCGACTACGCGCACGACTGGACGGCGTGGACGCCCGCCGAGATCGTCCGGTTCCTCCGCGAGAACGCCGGATCCATCGACGCGCGGGTCATCGCCCCGGAGTCGTTCCAGTACCGGAAGAACCTCTCCGACCCGATCCTGAACGACCCCGCTGCGCTGGCCAACGTCGACATCCTCGGTGCGCACCTGTACGGCACCCCGACCGCGGACCTGGCCTACCCGCTCTTCGTGCAGAAGGGCGGCGGCAAGGAGCTGTGGATGACGGAGGTCTACCACCCCAACAGCAGTGACTCGGCGGACCTGTGGCCGCAGTCGCTCGCCACCGGCGAGCACATGCACAACGCCCTCCTGCACGGCCGGTTCCAGGCGTACGTGTGGTGGTACATCCGCCGTTCGTACGGGCCGATGCGCGAGGACGGGCAGATCAGCAAGCGCGGCGCGAACATGGCGCACTTCTCGAAGTGGGTACGCCCGGGCTACTGGCGCGTGACGGCGACCGCGAATCCCGAGCCGAACGTCTACGTCACCGCGTTCACGAACGGCTCGAAGCTCGTGATCGTCGCGATCAACAAGACCTCGGCGGGGGTCTATGTCCCGTTCAGCGTGGAGGGTGCGGGTTCCGGCGCGTTCTCGACCTGGGTGACGGACGCCAACCGGACGCTCGCCCCGTACAACAGGGTGGTCATGACGAACGGTTCGTTCGGCTCGGAGCTCCAGGCGCAGAGCATCAGGACCTTCGTCACGGAGTAGACAGTCATGACCCTGACCCCCTGAGCCCGGGGGGTCAGGGCCTGGCTTTGGTTCAGTAGGTGCGGGGGTGCCGGAACCCCGGGGATCGTGGTCGCCTCAAGCCTCTTGACCGGGGCTCAGTTCACGCTGGTGTCGTTGTCATCTCTACATCACGTGGTACTGTCGCGGCGGTTGATCGCCGTTGTCGCCAGTCGAGAACGCGGGGGCGCCAGTGTCGTCCGACCCGGCCGTGCAGTGGATCGTGACAGTGTTGTTCGCCGCGCTCGGCGCGCACTCCCTGTGGCGCGTCGTGACCGCCCGGCAGGCGTTCGCGGTGACCGGTCATCTGTGCCACCTGGGCATGAACCTCGTGATGGTCGCGATGGTGTGGCCGTGGTGGGTCCGGCTGCCCGCGCCGCCGCAGCTCGCCTTCTTCGTGCTGGCCGCGGTGTTCTTCGCTGCCGCTGCCGGGTGGCACCAGGCCGACGCCCTGACCCGCGGCCCGACGGCGGGGTCGCGCGGCCCGACGGCGGCGGACCCGCGGCCCGGTCACCACGAGAACCCCGGGACCCAGGCGATACACGCCGTCATGATGCTGGCGATGGTCTGGGCGGTGGTGGTGATGCACCCCGGCCTGACGGTGTCGCGGACGCTCGCGACGGGACACGAGGCGGGGCGCGGGCACCACACGGACCAGGTAGCGGGCCAGGTATCCGGTCAGGTAGGTGACCACGCGGTGGCTCACGCTCAGCTCGGTACCTGGTCCACGGTCAGCGGTGCGCTGCTGCTCGCTGCGCTCGCGGTCGGCGGGACGGTCTTCCTGGTCGGCCTGCTCCGGCACCTGCGCGGCGGCGGTTCGGTGCGGGGCCGCGCCGGTTCCGACCTGCTGGCGAGCTCCGCGATGAGCTTCGGGATGGCCGCGATGTGCTGGCTCATGCTCGCGGGCTGATCGGTCGGCGCCCCGCGGATGCGCGATCAGCCGGCGCCCCGCGGACGCCGGATCAGCCGGCGCGCTGCCGCTCGGTGTGCCTCGGCCGGAGCGCGCGCTCCAGCATCTCGGCGTCCCGTGCGGTCAGGTGGTCCGCGAACCGGGCGAGCGCCTCCTCGCGGTCGCCCGTGCTCTCCAGGACGGACAGCATCGCCGCGCCCGCGCGCTCGCCGTCCGACCGGGTGGGACGGAAGCGGACCTTCCGTGGGGAGGTCGCGATCCGGACGACCTCGCCCTTCTTCTGGAGGCGGTCGAGCACCGTCAGGAGCGTCGTGTAGGCCGGGACGTGCTCGTTCCCGAAGCTCTCCTGGATGACTCTCGCTCCGATCGCGTCCTCGTGGCTCCAGAGGATTCGCATGACCTCTGCCTCGAGCTGTCCGCGTTCGCGAGTCCTGCCTGACGGCGTCCTGCCGGTCGGGGTCCTGCCTGCCGGGGTCCTGCCTGACATGTTGCCCTCCTGGCAGGACCATACTGCAAAGGTGGCCGCCCATTCGCTGATGGGCAGCCACCTTCGCGTCGTCCGGAATCCCGGACGGATCCGCCTCTTCGCCGGGCGTCAGGCGTCCGGCTGTCAGGTGTCAGGCCGGCTGGAGCGCCGCCGCGTCCAGCGCGCCGCTGCGCGCCTGCTCCACCAGGTCCGCGAGCTGGTCGTGGCTCATCTGGATCCGCTGACCGAAGTCGTCGGTGATCACGATCTGCTTCAAGGGCTCGGCGCTCGGGTCGACGAACAGCTCCGGGCAGCCGCAGTCGCACTTGCCGCAGAACGTGGCCACATGAAGAAGCTGAGGGTTGTCGCTCATCGTTGTCTCCTTTGCCTGGACGTGCACGGATGTAACGGAACGGACTTCCTGGCGGGCTGGTGCCCTCTACGAGGGTCACGCATATCTCTACAAGACGTCAAGATAACGGCGTGATACGCGACAACCCGCGAGGTGTGGGTAGCGAGGAGGCCGGAGCTCGCGCGGTAGCCGCGCGAGCCCCGGTGGTTCGTCAGCCGACGTTCCAGCGCCTGATCTCGTACAGGACGTCGTCGACCCTGACAGCGACCTCTGTCCCGTTGTACCTCGAGCCCATCCAGCAGGAGAGCTGCCTCGAGCCCGAGGCACCGTTCATCGGGTACTTGGTGCTGCCCGCCCAGGTCGTGGCGTGCCCCTCGTGGATGTCGTGCCAGTAGTCCGGTCCGTTGTCGATGCCCGACGTGTCGCCCGCCCAGCACGCGACCTCGCTGTTCGCGTCGAAGCCCTCCCAGTTCACCACCCAGTAGCGGCTGTTGGAGCTCGGCCCGCTGGGCGCCGCCGTCACCCACGCCCGGGGCCGCAGTACCTGCGCCGAGTCGCAGGCCTGCTTGCTCTCCCCGTTGTCGTCGGTCACCGTGACGCAGGCCTGCATGGTCTGACCGGGGCTGCCGTCCGCCGTCGCGGTGCCGGTCTTGCTCGTGCTGCTGACCGCCCCGGACACCTGGACCCGGGTCGGCACGCCGTTGTACCCGTCCGCGTCCCAGGTGAAGGACACGTTCCCGATCCCGGGGGTGGCGGTCATCGTCGGCTGGATCGGCGGACCGTACGGCTGCACCGCGTTCGACGGGTTCGACCAGACCGAGCAGGCGCCGTTCGCGTTGCACGCCTGTACCTCGAACCTGTACGACGTCCCGTTGGTCAGGCCCTTGTGCGTGTACGGCGGGTTGGCGCCCGCGTTCTGGGCGGCCCCGCCGTTGGCCCGGACGTTGTAGAACCCGCCCGTGCCGCGGAAGTCGCTGATGCGGGTCCAGTTCACGTCGGCCTGGTTGCTGGTCTCCGAGCCGAGCCGGGCCGTCGGGGTGCCGACCGGGTCGGGGGTGCCGTACGGCACCGTCTCGGCGGACTCCGCGCTGACCGGCGACCTACCCGCCTTGTTCTCGGCCTGGACCGTGTACTTGTAGGCCGACTCGGTGTCCAGCTTCTGGACGACCATCTCGAGGTCGCCGTCCGTCATGGTCCTGGTCCTGACCCCGTCCCGGTACTCGGTCACGTAGTACCGAGAGATCGCGTCACCGTTGCTGGCCGGAGCCTGCCATCTGACCGTGATCTGACCTCCGGCGGCAGTGTCCGAGCTGGTGGCGGTCGGTGCGTCGGGCTGGGCGGGCTTCGCGGCGGGGGTCTCCGGCGCGGACGGGTCGCTCCAGTCCGACGGCTGGTCGGCGTCGTTCTTCGCCTGCACCCGCACCGTGTAGGAGGTGCCGTTCTGCAGCCCTGTCCACTCGACCGGGCTGCTGGTCTGGCACGTCTTCTGGGTCACGTTGTCGGCCGGCGGCGGGCTGATCTCCAGGGTGACGCACTCGATGGGGGAGCGGTCCGTGTACTCCCTGTTCTTCCACGAGACCGTCAGCTTCTGGTCGCCGAACTTGAGCGTCGGCGGCTCCGGCTTCTCCGGCTTCTCGTCGGGTCGTACCTCGGCGGACGGCGGCGACGGCGCCGAGTCGCCCACCTCGTTGGTCGCGACGACCGTGAACCGGTACTTCACGTTGTTCCGCAGGCCGTCGAACGTGCACGTGGTCGTGTCGCACCTGTGCTCCTGGCCGCCGTCGGTGCGCAGCGTGTAGCTGGTGATGTCGGCGCCGTTGTTGTTGGGCTGGTCCCAGCTCAGCACGACGGTCTGGGAGCGGACCTCCTCGATGCGGGGCGCACGGGGTGCGGCGGGCTTGCCCAGAACGGTGAGCTTCGCGAAGCCGTCGACCTGGCGGTCCGGGTCCCCGGTGGCGTCCTGCACCGTGTACCGCACCGTCATGACGCCCGTGAAGTCGTCCTCGGGAGTGACGACCACCGCGGAGTCGGTGAACGACACCTTGCCGCCGCCCGCCTCGCTGGCCGCCGCGACCACCTTCAGCGGCGTCTCGGGGAACGGGTTGGAGTCGTTCTCCAGCACGGGGATCGTCGACGGCTTGCCCTGGTGCGCGTTCGGCACCTTGTCGTCGGTCGTCTTCACCTCCGGCCGGGTCGACTGCACGACCTTGACGGTCAGCTCGGCGCGGACGGCAGGGTTCCTGCCGTCGGAGACGGTCATCGGGAGCTGTGCGACCGTGCCCTTGGGGACCGCCCCGACCTCACCGATCACACTCGTGCCGGAGACGCTCATCTCTATGCCGTTCTTGCTCCCGACCTTGAAGGTCAGCGGGTCCTTGTCCGGATCCTTGACGTACCGCGACAGGTCGACGGTCGCCTTCTCGGCGGCCGCGACCTCGAGCACCGGCGTGCCGGTGATCTTCGGCGGCTGGTTGTTGGAGGGGACGACGTCGATCAGCAGCGTCAGCACCGCGGTCAGGCCCTTGGCGTCGTCGGGGCCGGTGCCGTCGGTCACCTCGAAGCTGACCGACGCCGCTCCCGCGTAGTCCTCCGCGGAGGTGTACACGAGCGTGTCGTGGTCGGTCATCGCGACCTTGCCCGCAACGGCCTTGACGGTGCTGTCCTTGGTGATGCGCGGCTTGTGGCCCTCTCGGACCACCACGTAGTCGCCCAGCTCGATGGTGAGCGGGTCACCGCTGAAGGCCTTGAGCGGATCCAGGCCCGGCTTGATGTGCGGCCGTGCCTGGTTGCCCGGCACCCGCACGAACGCCTTGGCCTCCAGGCCGTCCATGTCGGTGACGGTGTAGGTGATGACCCGGGCGTCCTTGGTGAGCTCGACCTCGATCGCGTTCGACTCGGTGACCGTCACGCCCTGGAGGCCGGGGTCGACGCTCACGTCCAGGTCGGCGCCCACGCCGTCCGGGTCTGTGTCGTTGGCGAGCACGTCGACCGTGATGCTGGCGGAGCCCTCGACGTCGTCGGACGTCACCACGTCGTCGTACGCGATGGGGCGCAGCAGCGGTGCCTCCGGGTCGACGTTCACCGTGATCGCGCCGCTGGTGCCCGCCTGGTAGGTGTCCTGGATGCCGTAGTAGAACGAGTACGGGCCGGCGTCGCCGGGCGCGGTGACGACGACGTCGTCCTCGACGGCCTTGGGCTTCAGGTCCTTCGTGCCCTCGAAGCCCTTGGCGACCAGGCTGATCTGGTCGCCGTCGGGGTCCGAGTCGTTGAGCAGCGCGGGGATCGCCACCGTGCGCTCCGGCCGGACCGTCGTCTCGTCGTCGATCGCCTGCGGTTCCTGGTTGCTCGCCGGAGGGGCGGCGATACCCACCCGGACGACGCCCTGGCCGATGGCGCCGCGCGTGTCGGTGACCTGGTAGCTGAAGGTGTCGAAGCCGGTGGTATCCGAGGCCTGGTAGTCGATGGCGCCGTCGACGATCTTGGCGGTGCCCTTGCCGGGTGCCGCCGAGATGGAGCTCAGCGTCACGTGGTCGCCGTCGGGGTCGATCCCGTCGAGCGGCAGCGGGATCCGCACGATGCCCCCGCTGAGCACCCGTGCCTCGATGTCCGGAAGCTGCGGGGCTGCGTTCTCCGGCTCGTCCTTGATGGTGATCGTGACCTGCGCGGAGTCCTTCTGGCCGTTGGCGTCCTCGACCTCGTAGACGGCGTGGACGGTCTCGGCCTTGTCGCCGGCCCGGAAGCGCACGGAGTTCTCGGAGACGAAGGCCTCACCGAGCGAGGACGGCGGTGCCTCCTGCAGCTCGTCGGTGACCTTCATCGCCAGACCGTCCGGGTGGCTGTCGTTCTTCAGCACCGGGATTGTCACGACGTCGCCGACGTGCACCGTCGCCTTGTCCGGCCCCGCCTCCGGCGGCCGCATCTGCGCGGACGCCGGGATGGGCACCACACGTACCTGACCCGTGACCGTGCCGGAGCCGTTCGCGACCCGGTAGGTCACGACGACGGGCTCGCCGAGCCGCTTGATCTCGGACACCTTCAGGATCTGGTGGTTCAGCACGGACACGCTCACCGGAGCCCCGGTGGGCACGTTGACGCCCTGCACCACCAGCACACCGCCCGCGGGGTCGGTGTCGTTGGCCAGGACGTCGACCAGGGCGGAGCCGCCGGTCGGCAGCAGCACCTGGTCCGAGACGGCCACAGGTGCTCCCGCCTCCGCCGGCGGGTCCATGACGTCCACCCGCACCAGACCCATCGTCTGCTCGACGCCGTCGGAGATGTAGTAGGGCACGTCGTACGAGCCGGCCTGGTCGCTCCGGAACTTGAAGTTCCCGGCCGGCGTGTTCTGCGTGATGCTGGCGCCGGCCGCCCCGGCGACGCTCGTCAGCCGCAGGTCGTCGTCGTTGGCGTCGTGGTCGTTCACCATCGGGTTCACGGTGACCGGCTCACCGGTCAGCACGGTCACGTGGTCCTGGACGGGCACCGGCGCGACGTTGGCGGCGACGACGTCCACGTGCATCTTGCCCTCGAAGGCCTCGCCCTCCGAGTCCGAGACCCGGAGGTCGACCACCTTGAGGCCGGTGGCGCCGCCGCCGTCACGGAACTCGACGGTCCCGTCCGGGCGGAACCGCACCTCGTCGAGCGGGTTCGCGGTGGACGCGTTCGAGAGGTAGAGGTCGTCGCCGTCGGGGTCCTGGAAGTAGGGCAGCACCTTCATGCTGGCCAGGCTGTCCTGGCCTACCTGCAGCACGGGTTCGCCGTCGGGCTGGACCGGTGGGTTGTTCTCCGTGAGCGGCACGACCCGCACGGTGGCCTCGGCGGTCGCCGTACCGTTCGCGCGTCCGTCGTCGACCTGGTACGTGAAGGTGGTCTCACCTGTCGCTTCGTCCGGCACGTCGGCCTGCAGAGCGGCTCCGCCCAGCACGCGGTTGACCGTCAGGCCCTTGGGCGGGGTGACGACCGAGGCCGTCAGCACGTCGCCGTCCTTGTCCATGTCGTTGCCCAGGACGTTCAGCACGGTGGTGCGGCCGGGCCGGACGCCGATCGAGTCGTCCTCCGGCACTGGCGTGTTGTTGGCCTTGTTCCGGTCGGCCACGAAGTGGTCGACCTGCATCGCGGTGGTCTGCTCCGACTCGGTCTTCTCGCCGTCGCCGTCCTTGGGCTGCATGTAGTCCCAGTCGTCGACCATCTCGAAGTCGTCGGCGGCCATCCAGAGCTGACCGTTCGCGACGTCGTTCAGCACGATGACCTCGCGATTGACGCGGTAGACCAGGTTCGTGGAGGCGTCGGCACCCTCGAGCGCCTGGCGGACGTCGTTGGTCTCGCCCGCGCACTCCCGGACGACCTGACCAGGTCCCGACCAGGCGCCGTAGACGCATCCGCCGAGCTGCACCGGGGCCGACGCGACGCTCGCGGGCCCACCCTTCAGCGAGTGCAGGGTCGAGGTCCCGCCGGCCAGCGGCTGGACGACCAGGCCGTTCAGGGTCGCGACCACCACGTCGTCGGTCGCGCTCGACGGCTGCTGCAGCGTGCCCTGTGCGCCGTCGGCGATCTTGACCGTCTCGCCGCCCGGTAGCACCAGGGTCCCGGAAGTCTGGTCGAACACCACTGGTTCGTCACCGACCGCAGAGACCTGCACCTCGGCGTCGGCGCCGAGGGGGAGCGCGGTCTCGTCGACCTGCTCGGCGACACCCTGCTTGGTGGTGGGGATCGTGTAGAGCTTGCCGTCGCCCGGGACGGCCAGGTGGACCGTGCCGTCGTCGCCGACGGCGAGCCTGCCGCCGGGGCCTGCCTTGACCGTGGGCTTGAGCTTGTTCTCGTCGAAGGTGGTCGAGGTGAACGGAAGGACCCAGGTCTTGCCCGTCTCCGGGTCGTAGACGGCGGTGGTCGCGCTGCCCGAGGCGACCTGCGCGCCGGGAGGAAGCTTCATCGTGGCGTCGAGCACGAGCTGTCCCGGGTTCACCGGGCTCGCGGAGAACTTGCTCGTACTGTTCAGGAGGACGCGCTGTGCGTCCTGCTCCACGTCGAAGCTTCCGGCGCCCGCCAGCAGAACACCGTCCAAGGCCTTCGCGTCGTAGTTGAACCGGCCGAGCTCGCCCTGCGCGGTCCGCGTCACCCAGACGCCCGAGTCGTTCAGCTCGACGTCGGCCGTCGACTCGCCCTCGTACAGCAGCGCGAAGCCGAGGAGCCCCGCCCCGAAGAGGGTCACCACACCGGCCGACACCACGGATCGACGGTTCTTCAACGCGCGTGAGACCAGGCTCATGCGTCCTCCTCATTCCACGAAAGATTGCCCGCCCGGACGGTCCCCACAGGCGTAACCGGAGCACCCTACCGAGTACAAAGGTGAAAAGTCGTCGAAAACGGGTGGGTAGAACTACCCAAAATGACCTGTCTGTCCATGAGGCGAGGGCTTCCCGACGGTTGCCCTCCGCGGCCCGCGCCGGGAGGATCACCGGCATGACAGCCAACCCGCCTTCAGGACCCCGTCGAGTGCTCGGCGTACGTGTCGCCGTCTCGCTTCTCGCCGTCCTCGGCCTCGTGCTGCTGGGCGCCGCCGCCTGGTTCGCGAGCCGCCCGACGCCCGGCGGCTGGTTCGCGTACGCACCCCTGTCGGACACGACCTACGTCCCGGGCGGCACCTTCGCCCCCGGGACGTTGGTGCTGCTGTCCGGGGCCGGTGCGCTCCTGATCGGCGGTGCGGTCGGCTTCGTCGTCGGACGGCGCAGCCGCCCCGCGGCGGACGAGCGCTGACACCCGTGACGGACACCACGCACTCGGGCGTCGAGGCGACCTGGGGCCGCGTGCTGCCGACCGATCTCGCCGCGTCACACCTGCGAAGGCGAACTGACTCGGTGGCGCGGAGTCTCCGAGTCAGCACGCTGGTCCGACCAGTGCGCTGACTCGGTGGCGCGGGGTCTCCGAGTCAGCACGCTGGTCCGACCAGTGTGCTGACTCGGTGGCCCGAGGGCGCCCAGTCAGCACCGTGGTGCCGTCAGGTGCCGGACGACGGCGCCGTGCCGGTGGACCGGCGCACGACGAGCTGCGAAATCAGCGCCTCGTCGTCCGCGGGCTCGCGCTGGGCGATACCGGCCAGCAGGTGCTCGACGGCGCGGCGTCCCTGGGCGACGAAGTCGACCCGCAGGGTCGTGAGCGGGGGAGAGAAGTACGCGGCGTCGGGGATGTCGTCGACTCCCGTGACGCTCACGTCCTCGGGTACCCGCATGCCCCGCTCCCGCAGGGCGAGGAGCGCGCCGAGCGCCATCTGGTCGTTGGCCACCACGACGGCCGTGAAGTCGAGGCGTGCGGGCAGGGCCGAGATGGCCTCGTATCCCGAGCGTGCGGTCCAGTCGCCGTGCACGACGCCGACGGACACCAGGCCGTGGGCGGCGACGGCGGTCTCGAAGGCGCGGGCCCGGTTGCGGGCCGCCGACCATGCGGTGGGGCCGGCGACGTGCAGCAGGCGCTGGTGGCCGAGCTCCGCCAGGTGGTCGATGAGGGCGGGGAACCCGACGGCGGTGAGCTGTGAGGGGTGGTGGCTCGCGAACTCGTCCTCCTCGCCCGCGAGAAACGCGGGCACGCGGAAGTTCGCGGCGCCGAACGCCTGCGCCATGTGGTCGGTCGAGGCGAGGGCGAGCACGCCGGCGAGGTCGTGCTGCGTGACCGTCTGCAACGCCTGGTCGATCTCCTCGGGGTCGCCCATGTCGAGGCTCAGGATGTCGAGCACGTAGCCGGCGTCGCGGGCCGCCTGCGCGGCGCCCTGGATGATCTTGCTCGGGCCGAACTGGTCGAGCTCGTGGGTCAGCGCGCCGATGCGCATCGACCGGCCGGTGGTCAGTGACCGGGCGGTCAGGTTCGGGCGGTACTCGAGCGCTTCGAGCGCCTCGGCCACGCGCTCACGCGTCGCCGGCCGGATGCCCTCGTAACCCTGCAGGTACCGGTGCACCGTCTGGTGCGACACCCGGGCCAGCGCCGCGACGTCGCGGATCGTCGCGGGCCGCCCCAGCTCCTCTGCTGATGTGGCGACCGCTGACGCGCCGACCGCTGATGCGCCGGCCGCTGACGCGCCGACCGTGCCGGCACCGGGCGTGACCTCGGACGACGGGTCGTCCCCGGGTGCTTCCCGGGGCGCTTCCCGTGCCGCGCCGGTCTCCAGCGGGGCGGTGCCGTGCGGCATGCGGTCTCCTTCGTCGACGGGCTCGGATCGTCCCACCGTAGGGCGCGACTCTCCGGATCGGATGTATGTGACCGGTAACAAGTTGGTCTCGGAGCATTGTGACCGGTCACATTTGGCGCTAGCGTCACTTCAGTTCCAGCGCACGACGACGGAGTAGCTGCCTCATGGACTTGCACAACCACCCCGATCTGCCCCGCCACCTGCTCTTCGGCGTGGCGTACTACCCGGAGTACCACCGCACCGACCGCCTGCACGAGGACCTCGACCTGATGGTGGCGGCGGGCATCAACGTCATCCGCGTCGGGGAGTCGGTCTGGTCGACGTGGGAGCCGCGTGACGGCGAGCTCGACCTGGAATGGCTCGCCCCGGTGCTCGACGCCGCAGGAGCCCGGGGGATCGACGTCATCATCGGCACGCCGACCTACGCGGTGCCGCCGTGGCTGCAGACCGCTTACCCGGAGATCGCCGCCGAACGGCGCACGGGCGAGCCGATCCCGTGGGGCGCCCGCCAGGAGGTCGACTACTCCCACCCCGCGTTCCGGCACCATGCCGAGCGGGTCGTCCGCGCGATCCTCGGCCGGTACGCCTCGCACCCCGCGGTGATCGGCTACCAGGTCGACAACGAGCCAGGCCTCGAGCTGATCCACAACCACGGGACGTTCACGCGTTTCGTGCGGCGGCTGAAGAGCCGCTACGGCGACGTCGAGACGCTCAACCGCGAATGGGGGCTGACCTACTGGTCCCACCGCCTGGGCGGCTGGGACGAGCTGTGGCGGCCCGACGGCAACTCGTTCCCCCAGTACGACCTGGCCTGGCGGCGCTACCAGGCGGACGTCACGAACGAGTTCATCGCCTGGCAGGCGGCCATCGTCGGTGAGTACGCCAGCCCCGGCCAGTTCGTCACCACCTGCCTGCAGTACCCCCGTCGGGCGCTCGACGACGAGCAGCTCGGCCGGCACCTGGACGTGCTGTCCGGCAACCCGTACTACGGCATGCAGGACCACCTGGAGGCCGGCACCGAGCTCGCCCAGCCGAACTACTGGAACACCACCGGCGTGGCCGGGCTGCTCCGCCAGGCCGACCGCCTGTACTCCTCGCGTCAGGCGCGCTACCTCGTCACCGAGACCAACGCGCAGGCCATCGACGCGTCGCACGCCAACCACCCGCCCTACCCCGGCCAGCTCAAGCAGGCCGCCTATGCCTTCATCTCCCGTGGCGCGGCGATGATCGAGTACTGGCACTGGCACACGCTGCCGTACGGCGCGGAGACCTACTGGGGCGGCGTGCTGCCGCACAGCCTGCGCCCGGGCCGGGTCTACGCCGAGATCGCGGAGATCGGCAACGAGCTGGCCGGCCTCGGGGCGACGCTGGACGGGTACGAGCCCGACGCCGACGTCGCGATCCTCTGGTCCAACCCCAGCCGCTTCGCCCTGCAGTTCATGCCCCCGCTGGCCACCGGCGGCGAGGCCGACGACGAGTCGTACGAACAGATCGTCGACTCCTTCTACCGGGGCGTGACCGACGCCGGCAGGCAGGCGCGCATCCTGCACGTGCCCCAGGCGCACGAGCTCGGCGCCGAGGAGCTGGCCCGCCGCTTCCCGGTGCTCGTCGCGGCCGGCCTGTACATCACCACCGACGACGACCTGGAGCTGCTGCGCGGGTACGCCGCCGCGGGCGGCCACCTGATCCTCGGGCCGCGCACCGCCTACGCCGACGACGAGGCGCGCGCCCGCGTCGCGGTAGCACCCGACGGCCTGCACGACGCCGCGGGCGCCTGGTACGAGGAGTTCTCCAACCTCGACGCCGACCTCAGGGTCGTGGCCACCGAGGGCAGCCCGCTCGTCCTGGACGCGGACGCCTCCGCACGCCGCTGGGTCGACGGCCTGATCCCCGACGGCGCCCAGACCCTCGCCGCGTACGAGCACCCGCGGTTCGGCGACTTCCCCGCGGTGGTCACCCACCCGCACGGCAGCGGACGCGTCACGACCGTCGGCACGGTCCCGTCGCCGGCGCTCGCGACCGCCGTCGTGCGGTGGGCCGCTCCCCAGGGAGTCGGCGACCTGCTGGCGGACGACCGCGACCCCGCCGTCACCGTCTCCTCGGGCACCCTGCCCGACGGGCGCCGGGTCTGGTTCGTCTTCAACTGGGGCTGGGGCGAGCAGCGGCTCGTCCTTGCCGCCGACGTCCGGGACGCCACGGCCGACACCGCGCACGCCACCGGCTCGCACCTCACCCTCGGGCCGTGGGGCTGCCGGACGCTCGTCGGCGAGCGGACGCAGGAGCTCGCCGCCGCGCTCGAGAGCAGCGGAGCCGCGCGATGACCACCACCACGCCACGCACCGTCCGCAGCGGCGAGGACAGGGGCACCCGCGCCTCCGCGGAGGCCGCGACCGTGATCCGCCGCCGGAAGACGGACTGGACGGGCTGGATCTTCACCTGGCCGTTCGCCTTCGTGTTCGTCTTCGTGTTCATCACGCCGCTGGTCTACGCGCTCTGGCTGAGCCTCTTCCAGAACCAGCTCGTGGGCGGCAACCGGTTCGTCGGGCTTGCCAACTACGTCACGGCTTTCCAAGACCCGAGCTTCTGGGAGGGCTTCGGGCGGGTCTTCGCCTTCCTGCTGATCCAGGTGCCGATCATGCTGCTCCTCGCCATGGTCGCCGCCCTGGCGATCGACAGCGCGCGCCTGTACGCCACCGGGCTGTTCCGCGTGGTGGTCTTCCTGCCCTACGCGGTGCCCGCCGTCGTGGCGGTCCTCATGTGGGGCTTCCTGTACAGCGACAACTTCGGTCTGACGGCGAGCATCAACGAGTGGCTCGGCTCCGCCGTGCTCCAGCCGTTCGCGCGCCAGTGGATCACCGCGTCGATCGGCAACATCGTCACGTGGGAGTTCGTCGGCTACAACATGGTGATCTTCTACTCGGCCCTCAAGACGATCCCCACCGAGCTGTACGAGGCCGCCGAGATCGACGGCGCCCGGGGCTGGCAGGTCGTCAAGGCCGTCAAGCTGCCCGCCGTCCGCGGGGCGATCGTGATCGCCACGATCTTCTCGATCATCGGCAGCTTCCAGCTCTTCAACGAGCCGAACGTGCTGCAGCCACTGGCGAACAACGTCATCACCAGCAGCTTCACGCCCAACATGTACGCGTACAACCTGTCGTTCGCCGGGCAGCAGTACAACTACTCGGCCACCGTCGCGATCATCATGGGCGTCATCACCGCGGTGATCGCCTACGTGGTGCAGGTGCGCGGTTCTCGAAAGGAGGACCGCTGATGTCCACCGGTCTTCGTACCATCCACCCCAGCGCACGCTCAGGCCGGGCACGCTCAGGCCGGGCACACTCAGGCCGGACACATTCAAGCCGGGCACACTCAGGCCGGGCCCGTCGGCCGTACTCGGTCACCCGCCCGCGCAAGTCGGTCGCCATGACGGCGCTCATGGTCCTGTTCCTCGGGTACGCGCTCGTGCCGATCGTCTGGCTCGTGGTCAACGCGACCAAGACCCAGCCCGACCTGTTCTCGACGTTCGGGCTCTCGTTCGGGCACTCCTTCGCCCTGTGGGACAACATCGTCGCCACCCTCACCCACGACGACGGCATCTTCCTGCGCTGGCTCGCCAACACCCTGCTCTACGTGGTGGTCGGCGCCGGCGGCGCGACGTTCCTCGCGACGCTGGCCGGCTACGGCCTGGCCAAGTTCCGGTTCCCGGGGCGCGGCGCGTACTTCGCCGTCGTGCTCGGCGCCGTGGCCGTGCCGGGGACCGCGCTGGCCGTGCCCACCTTCCTCCTGTTCAGCCAGATCGGGCTGACCAACACCCCCTGGTCGATCATCGTCCCGTCGCTGATCAGCCCGTTCGGGCTCTACCTCATCTGGGTCTACACGATCGACTCGGTGCCGACGGAGATCCTGGAGGCCGCCCGGCTCGACGGCGCGGGGGAGCTGCGGACCTTCTTCACCATCTCGGTCCGTCTGCTGGCCCCCGGCATCGTCACGGTCGCGCTGTTCTCCGTCGTCGCGACCTGGAACAACTACTTCCTGCCGCTGATCATGCTCACCGACCCGGACTGGTACCCGCTGACCGTCGGGCTCAACCAGTGGAGCGCGCAGGCGGCGGGCGTCGCCGCCGAGCCGATCTTCAACCTCGTGGTCACCGGCTCCCTGATCACGATCGTGCCGATCGTCGTGATCTTCCTGCTCCTGCAGCGCTTCTGGCAGTCCGGCCTCAGCGCCGGGAGCGTCAAGCAGTGACCGACCGCGCCCGCACATCTCCGCACCCACACAGTCCCGCACCCACACAGACCCACACCCACAAAGACGTGAAGGAAAGATCATGACCAGAGCAGGACGTACCACCCGCACCAAGGCCGCGGCAGCGGTCGCCGCCGCGGCGCTGACCGCCGTGACCCTCGTCGGCTGCGGCTCCGCCGACACCCCGGGCGCCGAGGCCCCGGCCGGCTCGGCCGCCGACCTCGACGCGGCCCTCGAGAAGGGTGGCGAGCTCACCTACTGGACGTGGACCCCCTCGGGCGAGGTACAGGCCGAGGCGTTCATGAAGGAGTACCCGAACGTCACGGTCGACGTCGTCAACGCGGGCACCGCGACCGACGAGTACACCAAGCTGCAGAACGCGATCAAGGCCGGCTCGGGTGCCCCCGACGTCGCGCAGATCGAGTACTACGCGCTGCAGCAGTTCGTGCTCTCGGACAGCCTCCTCGACCTGTCGGCCTACGGCCTGGGCGACCTGGAGGACCAGTACACCGCCTCCACGTGGTCGGCCGTCGCCGCCGACGGAGCGCTCTACGGCCTGCCCCAGGACTCGGGGCCGATGGTCCTCCTCTACAACAAGGAGATCTTCGACGAGCACGACATCGACGTCCCCACCACGTGGGACGACTACATCGCCGCCGCCGAGAAGCTGCACACCGCGGACCCCAAGAAGTACATCACCAACGACGCCGGCGACCCCGGCTTCGCGCAGCCGCTGATCTGGCAGGCCGGCGGCCACCCCTACGTGACCGACGGCACCGATGTGACCGTCAACCTGCAGGACGAGGGCACCAAGCTCTGGGCGGACACCTGGAACGAGCTGGTCGAGCCCGGCCTGCTCGCGGACATCCCCACCTGGAGCGACGACTGGTGGAAGGCGCTGGGCGACGGCACCATCTCGACCATCGTCACGGGTGCCTGGATGCCCGGCATCCTGGAGGGTTCGGTGCCCGACGGCGCCGGCAAGTGGCGCGTCGCGCCCCTGCCCAGCTACGACGGCTCCCCGGTGACCGCGGAGAACGGCGGCAGCGCCCAGTCGGTGATCAAGCAGACCGACGACCCCGCGCTCGCCGCGGCGTTCCTGCGGTGGCTGAACAGCTCCGACGAGAGCGTCGACGTCTTCCTCGAGCAGGGCGGCTTCCCCTCGACCACCGCGCACCTCAGCTCGCCCGAGTTCCTCGCGGAGGAGCCGGAGTACTTCGGCGGCCAGAAGATCAACGAGGTGCTGGTCGAGGCCTCCGAGAACGTCGCGCCGGGCTGGCAGTACCTGCCGTTCCAGGTCTACGCCAACAGCGTCTTCCCCGACACCGTCGGCGCGGCCTACACCGACCACAGCGACCTCAACGCAGGCCTGCGGGCCTGGCAGGAGCAGATCGTCGCGTACGGGACCGCGCAGGGCTTCACAGTCAACAAGTAGGACGTGTCCGCGGGGCGACGCCGGCTGGAACGGCGTCGCCCCACGGGCCGGAGGACCGTGGCGCCAACGACGGCGTCACGTGCGGAGTGCCCGTGCCCGGCACGGGTCGATGACATCCCCAAGGAGGGGGCATGACGTCTAGAGCCAAGCTCGTCCTGGCAGCGTTTCTCACGGTGCTCGTGACGGCGCTGGTGCCGTCCGTCGTCGCGCAGGCCTACAAGCCGACCGGTGGCATCGTGTACCAGCTCACCGACGCGGAGCAGTGCCTCAAGGGCCGCGGCAACTGCGCCGTCTACCCGAAGTCCACCGAGCTGCCCAGCGGCCGTCTCGTCGCCGCGTTCGAGAAGGCGACGGTGAACCCGACCAGCGGTGCCGCGACCGGCGGCACCCTGCCGATCTACAAGAGCGACGACGACGGCACCTCGTGGCAGCCGCTCTCGGCGGTGCGGCCGCCGGCTGAGCTCTCCAGCAACCCCGCGTTCGCGAAGTACACGAGCAACTGGGGGAGCCCGTACCTGTACGTCCTGCCGCAGGCCGTCGGCAACCTCGCCGCTGGCACGCTGGTGCTCGCGAGCCTGGTGACCGGTGAGGACTACTACTACACCGAGCACAAGGCCGCCGACCCGAACTGGGTGCCGACGAACGACGGCGACCGCAAGGACCTCGCGATCGCCCTGTTCACGAGCACCGACGAGGGCTCGACGTGGAACGTCGTCAACATCGTCGCGGCCGGTGGCTGGCAGGGTGGTAGCGCCGGAGCGACCGGGACGAACGTCGCCCAGGCCAACACCTACCGGCAGGTGGACCCCGTCTGGGAGCCGTTCCTCATCGTGCGCGGCGGGAAGCTCGTCTGCTTCTACTCGGACGAGAACGACTACCTCAGCTACAACACCACCACCGGCGTGCCCACCCTGGACCCGGCGAACGACACGGCGCCCGACTCGGAGGGGCAGATCCTCGCCCACCGCACGTGGGACGGGACGAGCGCGCCGTGGAGCGGCCCGATCGTCGATGTCGCGGGCACGACGGTGAACAACGGCGGGAAGTCGCAGATCGGCGGCGGGCGCCCCGGCATGACGACGATCGCCCCGACGTCCGACGGCAAGTGGCTGCTCACCTTCGAGTACTGGGGCGGCGGGACGAACACCCGGTTCAAGACCGCGACCGACCCGCTGCGGTTCTTCGCCGACGGCGACCCCGACGGCACGGGGGTCGACACCCTCGCCGTCGCCGGTGGCTCGCGGCGCCTCGCCACGGGTGGCAGCCCCGTGCTGATCCCGCTGCCGGACGGCCGGATCGTCTACAACGCGAGCGGCAGCGGCAACGTCTGGGTCAACCGCACCGGTTCGAGCACCGGCGCGTGGACCGAGTACCAGACCACGGTCGGCGCCGGCTACAGCAGGACCCTGCAGTACGTCACGCGGACCGGCCGGGTCGTCATCCTGCAGGGCACCTGGGGCGGAGCGACCAGCAACGCGGTCATCCGGTACGGCGAGGTTGATCTCGGTCGCTCGGCGGGCAGGTACTACCAGCTCGTCAACCGCAAGACCGGCCAGGTGATGGGCACGGGCAACCACAGCAACGACGCGAACATCGGCAACGGCGACGTTCCCGACGTCGTCCTGGAGGCGGCCGGGTCGGCGTCGGACGGCGACACCCAGTTCTGGCACGTCGTCACGAAGCCGGGCGGGGCGGTGACCCTGCTCAACAAGTCCGGCGGACGGGCCGCCGGTATCTGGACCGGGACGCCGTCGGCCGGCCAGAAGATCGGCCAGTGGGTCGACAACACGGAGTCCGGGATCTGGCGGCTCGTCACCACCAGCGACGGGTACACCCGGCTGCAGGCGGCCGCGAGCACCGGCCTGTACCTGACCGGGGCGACCGCGGGCGGCCAGCTCACGCTCCAGGCCTCCGCCTCCGACGGTTCGCAGGACTGGACGCTCGTGGAGCAGCGCCCCGAACGTCTGGTGAACCGCAACAGCGGCAAGTGCCTCGACGTGAACGCGTCCTCGACTGCCGACGGCGGCAAGGTCCAGCAGTGGACCTGCGGCACCGGTACCAACCAGCAGTGGCAGGTCCAGGCGGTCTCGGGCGGGTACGTCCAGGTCACGAACGTCAACAGCGACAAGTGCCTCGACGTTCACCAGAGCTCGACCGCCGACGGCGGGACGGTCCAGCAGTGGACGTGCACGGGCGGCGCGAACCAGCAGTGGCGCGTCCAGGCGGTCGCCGCCGGGCACGTCCAGCTCGTCAACCGCAACAGCGGCAAGTGCCTCGACATGGCCGAGTTCTTCACCGCGAACGGCGGGAAGGCGCAGCAGTGGACGTGCACCGGCGGGACCAACCAGGCGTGGCAGCGCGTCACGTCGTGACGGCCTGACCGCCTACGGCCAGGGGGGCGCCGCTACCGGTCCGCGTCCGTGATCCTGCGACGCAGACCGGCAGCGGCGGCCCTCGGGTCGTCCGCCTGCGTGATGGCACGCACGACGACGACGCGACGCGCCCCGGCGTCGAGCACCTGGTCCAGGCGGGCGTCGTCGACGCCGCCGATCGCGAACCAGGGTGTGGCCGGCTCCTTGGCGGCGACGTCGCGCACCAGGTCGAGGCCGACGGCCGCACGGCCCGGCTTGGTCGGTGTGGCCCACACGGGCCCCACGCAGAAGTAGTCGACGCGGGCGTCGGCCTCGGCGGCCAGGGCCTGGTCGAGGGAGTGGGTGGAGCGGCCCAGCACGGGGCCGTCGCCGAGCAGGGTCCGCACCGCGTCGGACGGCAGGTCGCCCTGGCCCATGTGCACCACCGGCGCGCCGGTGAGCCGCGCGACGTCGGCCCGGTCGTTGACCGCCCACAGGGCGCCGTGCTCGGCCGCGACCCGGGCGACGAGCGCCTGGAGCTCGAGCTCGCGGGCCGCCTCGAGGGACTTGTCCCGGAGCTGGACGACGTCGACGCCACCCTCCAGCGCCGCGTGCAGGAACGGTTCGAGGTCGTTCGTGTCCTGACGCGCGTCCGTGCACAGGTACAGGCGGGCGTCGGCGAGCCGGGTACGGGGATCCACGAGCGTGAGTTTAGGCCGACGCACTGACAGACCGACGCCTTGCGCACAGGTGTCGCCTTGTGCACAGGTGTCCTCGAGCGGCTGCCGGGCGGGGTTATGGTTGTCGCGTGCACGGGAGCCCCGCACGGGGCTGAGAGGGCGTAGGGCGCCGACCGTCGAACCTGATCTGGGTCATGCCAGCGAAGGGAGAACACTTGAGCAGCCGTGCCGGCAGTCATGCGGGCAGCCGTGCGGGCAGTCACGCGTGCGACGTGCTCGTCGTCGGCGGGGGCGTCATCGGCCTGACCGCGGCCTGGCGTGCGCTGGAGGCCGGGGCGAGCGTCGTCGTCCTGGACCCCTCGCCCGGCGACGGCGCCACCCAGGCCGCCGCCGGCATGCTCGCGCCGGTCATGGAGGTGGGCTTCGGCGAGGAGGGGCAGGCGCGCCTCGGCACCGCTTCGCTCGCCCTCTGGCCGGCGTTCGCCGACGCGCTCGAACGAGCCGCGGGGCTGCCGGCGGGCGCCGTCGGCCTGGAGACCGCGGGGACCCTCGCCCTCGCGTACGACGGCGACGACCTGGTCGCGCTGCGCCGCATGCTCGCCCTGCACCGGGAGCTGGGTCTCGGCTCGGTGGAGCTCACGCCCGCCGAGGCGCGGCGGCGCGAGCCCGGCGTCGGACCCCGGGTCGCGGGCGCCGCGTGGGTTCCCGGCGACCACCACGCGGACCCGCGCGCCGTGCACGCGGCGCTCGCCGTGACCACCGCGCGCGCGACCCACGTGCGTCGCGCCGCGGTCTCGCTGACCTGGGCGGACGGCGCGGTCATCGGCGCGCTCGACGACGCGGGCACCGCCTACTTCGCCGGGACGGTGGTCCTGGCCGCCGGCCACGCGAGCGGGGCCCTGTTCGCGGGCGCGCCCACCCGGCCGGTGCCCGGAACGACCCTGCGCCTGGACGCCGCCGCCGACCGGTCACCCGCCGTCGTGGTGCGCGGCGCCGTGCAGGGACGGCCCGTCTACGCGGTGCCCCGCCGGGTACGGCCCGACGGGCGGCGTGAGCTGGTCGTGGGCGCGACGTCGGACGAGCGCGACGACGACCACCTGACCCGCGCCGGCGACGTCTTCGCGCTGCTGCGCGACGCCCGCGCCCTGCTGCCCGAGCTCGACGACGCGGTCCTCCTGGAGGTCGTCACCCGGTCCCGGCCTGGCAGCCCGGACAACGCGCCGCTCCTGGGCTGGGCGGCCGACGGCCTGTACCTGGCCACGGGGCACTACCGCAACGGCATCCTGCTCACCCCGCTGACGGCGGCCGCCGTCGACGAGGCGCTGGGCGGGGCGTCGGCCGGAGCGCTCGGCGGGCCGGCCGGCGGGCCGGGGGACAGGGCCGCCGTCGAGGCGGCCGCCCGGTACGCGGACCCGGGCCGGTTCGCCCGCGTGGCCGGTGCCGTCCGAGACAGCGCCACACCCACGACCGAACCCGCACCCACGATCGAACCCGCACCCATGACCGGGCCCGCACCCACGATCGAACCCGCACCCACGACCCAACGAGGAGGCACGGCATGACCACAGCGCCGCCCACCACAACGTCCGGGGCGTCCGGCGCCGCCGGAGCGCGGGGCGACAGCGCGCCCGGCGCCGTCGTCAACGGCGAGCCGTACCCGCTCGACGGTCCGCTGCCGATCGCCGACCTGGTCGCCCGGCTCCTGCCCGGCCTCGTGGTCGACGGCGCACCGCGCGGGGTCGCCGTCGCCCTGGACGACGCCGTCGTACCGCGCAGCGCCTGGAGCACCACGTACGTCCGGCCGGGCGACCGCGTCGAGGTAGTCACCGCCGTGCAGGGAGGCTGAGCATGCTGAGCACCAACGACACACCGTTCACCATCGCGGGCACGACGCTCGGGTCTCGCCTGGTCATGGGCACCGGGGGAGCGGCGAGCCTGCTCGCGCTGGAGGATGCCCTCGTGGCGTCGGGCACCGAACTGACGACCGTCGCGATGCGCCGCGTGTCCCGGCCCCGGCCGTCGGCCGACCCGGCGGCCCCCGGCGACCCGTCCGTCTGGGGGCTGCTCGAACGCCTGGGCATCCGCGCCCTGCCCAACACCGCCGGCTGCTTCTCGGTGCGCGAGGCGGTGCTCACCGCGCAGCTCGCCCGTGAGGCGTGCGCGACCGACTGGGTCAAGCTGGAGGTCATCGCCGACGACGTGACGCTGCTGCCCGACGTCATCGGCCTGGTCGAGGCAGCCAAGATCCTGGTCGACGACGGCTTCACCGTGCTGCCGTACACCAACGACGACCCGATCACCGCGCGCCGGCTCGAGGACGTCGGCTGTGCGGCGGTCATGCCGCTGGGCTCGCCGATCGGCTCCGGGCTCGGCATCGCCAACCCGCGCAACATCGAGGCGATCGCCGGCGCCGCCACGGTCCCGGTGATCCTGGACGCGGGGATCGGCACGGCGTCGGACGCGGCGCTCGCGATGGAGCTCGGGTGCGACGGCGTCCTGCTCGCGACCGCGGTGACCCGCGCGGCCGACCCGGTACGCATGGCGCACGCGATGCGGCTCGCGGTCGAGGCGGGACACGCGGCGGCCGGTGCGGGCCGGCCGCCGCGGCGGGAGCGGGCGCTGGCGTCGTCCCCGGTCGGCGGCCTGGTCGCGGTCGGCGACAACGTGGTCGGCGACAACCTGGACCTGGCGCTGTGACCGCGCTGCCGCCGCTCGTCGAGCCCGGCCGCGAGCTGAGCCGTGACGAGCTCGCCCGGTACGCGCGCCACCTGGTGCTGCCCGGGATGGGCCCGGAGGGGCAGCGCCGGCTGGCGAGCGCACGGGTGCTCGTGGTGGGTGCGGGCGGCCTCGGCAGCCCCGCCCTGCTCTACCTCGCCGCGGCGGGCGTCGGCACGCTCGGCATCGTGGACGACGACCTCGTCGAGACGTCGAACCTGCAGCGTCAGGTGATCCACGGCGTCTCGGACCTGGGCTCGCCGAAGACCGCGTCGGCACGTGCGACGGTCGCGGAGGTCAACCCGCACGTCCGCGTGGTCGAGCACCGGGAGCGGCTGACCGCCGCCAACGCGCTGGACGTGCTTTCCGACTACGACCTGGTGCTCGACGGGACCGACGCCTTCGCCACCCGCTACCTCGTCTCCGACGCCGCGGAGGTGCTGGGCATCCCGTGCGTCTGGGGCGCGATCTACCGGTTCACCGGACAGGTCGCCACGTTCTGGGGTGCTCCACCGGCCGGCGTGGAGGGCGTGACCTACCGGGACGTGTTCCCGGAGCCGCCGCCGGCAGGCGCCACGCCCGACTGCGCGACGGGCGGTGTGCTCGGCGCGCTGTGCGGCACCCTCGGCTCGGTCATGGCGACCGAGGCGATCAAGCTCCTCACCGGGCTGGGCGAGACCCTGCTCGGGCGGCTCGCGACGTACGACGCCCTGGCCCTGACCTGGCGGCACCTGACCGTCCGGCGCGATCCGGACCGGGAGCCCGTCACGGCGCTGCTGGCCGGCACCGGCACGGGTACCGGTGCCGGCGACGCGGACCCGTACGCGGTGTTCTGCGGGCTGGCGCCTGTGGACGGTGCGGTGACGGCGGATGGTGCAGTGCCGGCGGACGGCGCGGTGCCTTCGGCGCGGACCGCTGTGCGGACCACCGTGCGGGAGCTGGCGGCGCTGCGCACGGACGGTCCGGAGCCCGCCGTGCTCGATGTGCGCGAGCCCTGGGAGATCGAGCTCGCCGGCCTGCCGGGCGCCCGGCCGGTCCCGTCGGGTGCCTTCGCCGGGGACCGCGCGGGGGCCGTGGTCGACGACGTGACGGCTTGGGCAGCGGGCCGCTCGGTGCACGTGCTGTGCAAGTCCGGTGCCCGGTCGGACCGCGTGGCCCGGCAGCTGCGCGACTCGGGGCTCGACGCCCGGTCGGTCGAGGGCGGCATGGACGCCTGGACACGGGAGCATGTCGCGAGCAAATAGATGGCGATTATATGGCAAATAGAGAGCAAACTAGGTCATAATTGTCCGCATGACGCACGCGGAGGTGAGGCCAGGTCTCTTCGGTTGGCCGACGTTCTGGTTGCTGTACGCCGCCGCGGGCAATCTCGGCGCCATGGCCGCGACCGTCGTGCTCGTGCCGCCGCTGGTCGCGCTCGGGGAGTCTCCCGCACAGCCCGTGCTCGGGGTCCTCGGTGCCGTGCTCTGGGTGGCCGCCGTGGTCCTGGCGGTCCGCTGGGGGCATCCGAAGATCGTGCGCTTCATCGACCGGGCGCACTTTCGCCTGACGGACGACCACCTGTACCTCGGCCGACGGGACAAGCTGGCCGTCGACCTCCGCGACGTGACCGACGCCTGGTTCGGCACCCGCACCTCCGGCGGCTCCGCGACGAGAGCGGCGACCCGGCACGGTTACCGGGTGCTGGTGCTCGGCCTGGAGAACGGGTGGTTCGTGCCGGTCTCCCCGCCGCCGGGGATGTTCGCCGGCGGCGAGAGCGTCGAGCCGGACGCCATGCCGGTCGAGGCCGTCGTGCGCGGCGGGAGCGACCTCATGAGGGCGCTGATCACCAGGCTGGAACCCGTCCTCCGGGAGGGGGCCGAGATGCCGTTGCGGATGCGCGAGCTCACCGGGCCCGCCGACGTCAACTGGGTGTACGGCCCAGGCGCACCCGAGCTCCCGAAGGGTTCGAGACTCCCGAACTGGACCTTCGTCTGACCGCCGGGGAAGGCGATCCGGGAAGTGCTGTGACATCCGGACGCCCCGTGCGTCAGAGAGACATGACGCCGACGACAGATACCGTGACGCCGTCCAGCACCGACCCGCAGCGGGCAGCTCTGCCCATTCCCGGGACCCTTCCCGAGACGCTTCCCGGAAATGGCGCCGCGGCCGGCGCCCTGATCGCGCTCGACATCGACGGCACCCTCTCGGCGGGCGGCATGGCCGTCCCCGCGGTGACCGTCGAAGCAGTGGAGGACGTACGGCGGTCGGGGCACCACGTGGTGCTGGCCTCGGGTCGGTCCCTCGTGGGCGTGCTGCCTGTCGCCCGCCGGCTGGGCATCGACCCGGGCTGGGTCGTCGCGTCCAACGGCGCGGTGGTCGCGCGGGTCGGTGCGCCCCTGTCCGGTGGGTTCCGGCTCGAGACGGTGCACGCCTTCGATGTCGAGCCGGTGATCCGCCTCGCTCGCGCTGCCCTTCCCACGGTCCAGGTGGGCGTCGAGGAGATCGGCTGGGGCTACCGGGTCGACCGGTTCTTCGACCCCGACCTGGTGAACGGGGAGCAGCGCAGCGTCCCCGACACGGAGCTGTGGGACATGTCCGCGTCGCGCGTCATCCTCCGAGCCGACGGCGTCCTCGACCTGATCAAGCCGCTGCGCGCGCTGGGTGTCACCGCGACCCCGGCCGGCCCCGACTGGCTGGACGTCACGCCGCGCGGCGTGAGCAAGGCGACGGCCCTCGAGCGGATCAGGGAGCGGATCGGCGTGGACCCCGGGTGGACCGTGGCCGTGGGGGACGGCGTCAACGACCTGGAGATGATCGCGTGGGCGGCGCGCGGCGTCGCGATGGGCCACGCGCCAGCGGCCGTCGTCGATGCCGCGGACGAGGTCACCGGGACCCTGGCGGAGCACGGCGTCGTCAGGGTCCTCCGTACGCTGCCCCGGCGTCATGAGGCCTGAGGCTGCTCCGCGTACGACCCGGCGAGGTCTGCGACGTCGTTCGCGTACGACACCGAGCGGTTGTATGCCGCGAGCGCGGCGGCCCAGCCGTCGTCGGTGGTGACGTCGCCGCCGCTCTCGCAGAGGTAGTGGGCGGCGGTCAGCGCCGCGTCGTCGATCTGGTGCGGATCGGCCTTGCCGTCGAGGTTGCCGTCCTCCGCGTGGTCCGCCCAGGTGGCCGGGATGAACTGCATGGGTCCGACGGCGCGGTCCCACTCGACGTCCTCGTCGAGCGCGCCGTCGTCCGTGTCGGTGATCGCCATGACGCCCTCGCTGCCGTCCAGCGGGATGCCGATGATCGCCGGGCGCACCGTGCCGTCGTCGTCGGTGCGAGCGCCGAGGTAGGTGCCGTGCACCGACTCGACCATGCCGATGCCCGCGAGCGTGTTCCACCCGATGCCGCACTCCGGCTGCGTCCGTGCCAGCCGCAGGGCCGCGCCGGCGTAGGCCGCCAGGGCTCGTGGCGGGATCTCGGTGCGCTCGGCGGCGTCCGCGAGCCAGCCCCCGTGCGCCAGCTCCGCGAGGGGAACCTCGTCCACGTCACCCCGGCCGGCCGCCTCGGGGAGCTGCTGGAGCGGCGCGGGCGCGTAGGCGAGATCCGGCGGCCACGTCGTCCCGCCCGCGCCGCAGCCGGTCAGCAGCAGCGCGGTCGTGAGCGCGACGGTCCGGGTTCTTGGTCTCACGGTGATGATGCGTCTCCGACGTCTGGGGAACCGGTCAGCAGGCGATGCCCCCTGGCGCTCGCCGTGCCTTCCCAGAGGCTAAGGCCCGGCGAGGCCGATCCGGCATACCCCGACAGGACCTCCCACAAACATGCTCGTTCGCAGCCGGGGACGTCCTTCCCCTGACTCGGCAGCCGGGTGCTGAGCGCATGCGGTGTGCTGACCCGGCCGACGTGACCCGTGGGTCAGGCGGTGCCGGTCGTCGGCGGCGTCTCATGGGTCAGGCGGCTTCGGCGGGTTGTCGTGTCCGGCCGGCCGGTCAGGCGGCTTCGGTTGGGGCTTGGATGGGTTCGGGTAGGCGGATGCGGTGTCCGCGGGCGTCGGTGAACGCCCATCCGGTCTCCAGCAGGGCACCGGCCGGGGCGTCGGCCGCGTTGGTGGTGGTGGTTTTGCCGGTCCAGTGCATGGTGATGCCCTTGGTGTCGACGAGTTGGTGGTGGTGCCAGCACAGCAGTGCACTGTTGGTGACGGAGGTGTTTCCGCCGTCGGCCCAGTGGGTGATGGCGTGGTGGACTTCGCACCGGGAGGGTGGTTGGTCGCATCCTGGCCA
>NZ_JBHXBG010000014.1:0-52110 GCF_042726755.1 Promicromonospora sp. NPDC060271
CGTCTCGAATCGCGGGCGACGTCGCGGTCAGGATCGACGGGCCCTCAAGGCGAGGATGCTCCGCGCCGTCGCGAGAACGGCCACCTCTGGCGGGCGCGGTGCCCAGCCGAGCACGCGCTGTGCCTTGGCACTCGTCGTGTCACGCGGCGTGCCGAGCATGGTCAGGCTCAGCCGGACGTTGTCGTCGAACAAGGCGATGACCCGCACGACCCAGTCCGGGATGGTCCTGGTGGGTACCTTGCTCGCCACATCGCCGAGCTCGTCCCGGATCGTTCGCGCCATCTGGGGCAGGGTCATCAACCCGGCAGTCGCGATGAACCGCTCGCCTGCAGCGGCGGGGTGCGTCATCGCGCGCACGTGGAGATCGGCGACATCGCGGGCGTCGACGATGCCGATCGTCGCTCGGGGAAGAACGGGAGGGGCTCCGTCCAGCAGGGAGGCGATCGCCCCGACGGAGGTGCCGTAGTCGTCGCTGAGGACCGGTCCGAGTATGCCGGTCGGGTTCACCACCGCGAGCTCCAAGCCTTCACGCTCCGCGAAGTCCCACGCCGTGCGCTCGGCGAGCGTCTTGGACTTGGCGTACGCAGACACGCCGGGACCCTCGAGGTCCGTCCATGTGGTCTCCTCGTAGGGGGTGATCCTCGGGGGGTGCCCGTAGTCGATGGCTGCCAACGACGAGGTCAGTACGACTCGCCTGACGCCGCCGCGCCGTGCGGCGCGCAGAACGCGCAGCGCGCCGTCGCGTGCGGGCACGATCAGGTCGTCCTCACGCGCGGGTGGTGCGGCGGGGAAGGGAGAGGCGACGTGCAGCACGTACTCGCAGCCGCCGACGGCGGCGTCCCACCCGTCGTCCGCGGTGAGGTCCGCCTGCACGACCTCGACACCGGCTGCTGCGTCCGCGCCGCCACCTGTTGCCACCATGGAGCGCATGCGGTCCGCGCCGCGCTCGGAGCGCACCGTGGTCCGGACGGTGAAGCCGTCCTCCTGCAGGCGCAGGATGCAGTGCGCGGCGAGGAAGCCGCTGCCCCCTGTCACGAGCACGCGGTTCGTCATGACTGATTCCTTCTTTCGTCCGTGCCGGTATCGGAAGGTCGTCCGCTCGTTCCGATCGCCCCCCACGTCGCGGTGAAGCCCGCGTTGCTGCGGCTCTCGAACTCTGCGGGTTCGTGCGCGACGGCCTCCATGGTGGTGGCCGCCATGGCGGCCACCGTGGCCACGAGGAACTCGAGCGGCTGGTCCGCGAAGGGCCCCGCCGGTTGCGCTTCCGCGAAGAGCGAGTCCGCTCCCTGCATGGCCTCGATGCCGTCTTCGCGGGTCTGGGCGGTCAGCTCGTGGGATGCCTCGATCAGCATCAGCACGCGCTGCTTGTCGGGATCGGCGGCGCCCCACCGGATCCACCGCCGCCAACCCTCCCGGGCGCGCTCGCGCAAGGGTCCCGGAGGAATGGGCGGCTCGACCACTGCCGCGGCGAGGTCCCGTTTCAGGTGGAGGTAGAGCGCGTTGAGCAGCGTGGTCTTGGTCGGGAAGTAGTTGAACAACGAGCCGGCCGAGACCCCCGCCTCTGTTGCGATCGACGCGGTCGGTGCCGCGAGCCCGTCGCGTGCGATCGCTCGTGTAGCGGCTTCCAGCAGCGCCGTGCGGCGCTGGTCGCTCAAAGTTCGTGGCATCCATGTCTCCCATAAACGACTGAGTAGTCAGTCATTTATAGTACGACGGGCTGACGCGGGCGCCCGTCACCGTTCATGTCAGCGCTGCAGCTACTCAGTGCAGCCCGTAACTGCCTGGCTGACCAAGATCCAAGCGGCTCCAGTTCGCGCGTGAAACCAGCCGCTGACCATCCGGCCAAGCACTCGCCGCCCGCCAACCGAACCCCGCTACCACGACATCGTTGCCTGGCGACCTCAGCGGCACCGAGGAGGAGTTTGCATCCCCACGGGGAGGGTTTCGTAGTCGCGGTCGATGCGTGGCCAGGTCGCCCGTACTACCGATCCTGACCCACCCGGGGTTCATCGAGGACGTCAGACGGACCCTTGCGTCGCCACCTGCCTGTGGCGAGGATTCCCGCATGCCTGACGTGCTGGTACGAACCGCAGCCAACCGGCGAATGCTCGCCGACTTCTTCGACTCTCTCGACGACAGCGGGCTCGATTCCCCGAGCCTTTGCGACGCATGGACGGTGCGGGAAGTGCTTGCCCATCTGACGATGCCATTCCTGGTCGACCTCAAGGGTCTGATCTGGCGGGCCGTCCGCGCCCGTGGCTCGCTGGACCGAGCCAGCGAGTCGATCGCGGCGGAACTGGCGACCAGGCCGGTCGGGGAACTCACGAAGGTGCTTCGCGATCACGCGGAGGAACGTGTGCCGGCGCCGGGGGTAGGTCCGATGGGGCAGATGGCGGACGGGTGCCTTCACCTTCGCGACTGTGCTCGGCCACTCGGCCTCGCCGACGACGTGAGCGTGGCCGACTGGCGGATGGTGCTCGACTGGTTGCCGACCAGGCAGGCATCACGAGGAGTCGTACCGAAGGGCAGGCTGGACGGCCTGGCGCTGCGGAGCACCGATCAGGACTGGGCCTGGGGTTCGGGCGCCGCCGTCGAAGGCTCGAGCGAAGCGTTGGCCATGGCGGTCAGCGGCCGGGCCGTCGCGCTCGACGACCTCACCGGGCCAGGAGTCCAGACGTTGCGCGTCCGGCTTGTCGGAGGCTGACAGGCCACGTTCCTGACCGGCGTCGGGCATCCGTGATCTGTGCTCCCCCTTCGGTCAGGAGGCGAGGCGGGCCACCGCGTCGCGATCGTCGGGTAGTCCGACGCGCATCCGTGCCAGGTTCGCGTTGCCGTCACGCCGGTCCCAGAGGTCATCGTTGGCAACGAGCGCGCGCAGCACTGCCTTCTGGGCGTCGTCCAGGTTCTGCGGCGGGTCGGGCCGAACGCCAGGCTGGAACTCCACGTCGGGAAACACCCTGAGCAGGACTGGGCCCCAGGTCATGTTTGACCACAGACCGCCCTGCGCGACCCGGACCACGGACAGGCACGCGGGCAGGATCTCGGCGAGTGCGACGTCGCGGGCCAGGACGTTGGCCATCAGGCCGAAGTGGACTCGCATGTCGAATCTCGACGGACGGCGGGTGAACCACTCGTCCACCGCCAACGGGTCCTGCAGAGCGCCGACGAGCACGGCGGTCGCCGCGGCGGAGCCGGTGAGGGACAGGGCGGCGCAGGCACGGATCGCGGGGTCGTCGTCGGACAGCCACGGCGTGGTATCCACGCCGAGGTCACCCAGACCCAGGACGACCACCGCGCGCTCGTCCCGCCCGGACGCGGCCTCTACAGCGCTGAGCAGCGGCCCGGTCAGCTCCGCCCTGTCCGGCTGGACCGCTGCAAGCCGGACGTAGGCATCGAGGGCCGCGGAGCGCACGGTCTCGTCCTTGTCGGTCAAGAACGTCGAGACCGTTGTCAGTGCTTCGCCGCACGCCGCCGGCAGCTCGGCGATCGACCGGGCCCACAGGTAGTGGTTCAGCTCGGAGCCCCATACCGACTCGTCGTCCGCCGCCATCGCACGGTAGAAGGCGTCGATGTCCTCGTCCGTGGGTTCGGCGGCGTCCGACGGGTCAGTGTCCTCGTACCAGGACGCGCTGTCCCCGACCGCGTCGATCCATTCCAGCAGCGAGGTCAGGCGCGACCGCCCGTGCTCGTCTCGCCGACGCAGAACCTGGTGGTGCGTCTGGTCGTGCAGCGTCCCGGCCACGACCCGCAGGGCGGGCACCGTCGCCGGGTAGACGGTCCCCTGGTGCAGCACGGCGCCGTGGAGATGGTCGAGAGCGTTGCCGAACGCGGCCTCGTCGTCGGACACAAGAGCATGCAGATGCCGCGGGGTATCCGACGTGACGCCGTAGGCATGGAACAACCGAGACCAGTCCACCTCGTCAACCAGCAGCGTCTTCGTCGAACTCATGGCCACGGACCCTACAGCGCTGATGGAACCGTTTTGCCGTGAGCCACAGGAGATCACCCCGAGCGGACCTTCACATCGGAGTCACATCTGACCTGACTGCCGTGATCACTGCCGCATGAACGCGGTCACCATCGGTAGCACCAGGTCGGGTCGGATGACCTGCATGTGCTTCGTGCCTGGCAGGATCGCCAGCTGCGCGTTCGGCAGCAGCTGCTTCATCTCGACCGCGTGCTCGAGTCGGACGAAGTCTGTGTCGCCGATGATGATCAAGACCGGCATGGTGAGCCGCGCCAGTTGTTCGTCGGTCCACCCTTCGTGGTCGTGCACCGCCGCCTGGTATTTCTGCACGGACGGGTAGAAGCCCTCAGGATCTTGCGCCACCTCCTCGTAGGCGCGGATCATGGCCGTGCCCTCCTCCTCGGTCGGCATCCGCGGCGATTCCAGGTCCAGTCCGGTGATCTCGGGGTAGTAGGCCTTGGATCGGGTCGGCCCGAAGTGCGAGGCGGCCAGCACGAGCCGGCTGACCCGGTCCGGGGCCATGACGGCAACGTCGGTGGAGACCAGCCCGCCCAGGCTGTAGCCGAGGAAGTCGGCCCGCTCGATGCCGAGCTGATCGAGCAGTGCGATCACGTCCTGGGCGCTCTGCCGGATGGAGAACGGCCGGTCGCCGTCGGCCGTGTGCCCGTGCCCCTGCAATTCGATCCCGATCACTTTCCGTTCGGCGGTCAGCGCCGGCAGCAACGAGTCGAAGCTCAGATGGAAGGTCAGCGCGCCGCCGTGCAGCATGACCAGTGGCAGACCGGGCCTGTCGGCGCCGAGGATCTCGTAGTACAGGTCGATGCCGTTCACCGAGGCGTATGCACCTTGAGTCATGGCGGCGAGTCAATCATCCGGTTGGTCGGTCCGTCTTGTACCGAACCGAACGGGCGGATCACAACGCCAGAAACCCGATGCCTGCCCGCAGCTCGCTCGGGGTGTGACCGGTCGCCCAACGCATCGCCCGGGAGAGCTCCGGGTGATCGTAGTAGCCGCCGTCGGCGACCACGTCGGCGATGGGTCTCCCTGCCGTGAGGAGTCGAGCGGCGTGCTGGGCCTGCTCGATGCGGGCGAGCCTGCGGTGCGAGATCCCGACGGCTCGCTGGAACCGGAGCTGCGCGGTCCGTTCCGACATGCCGTGTGGTCGTTCGCCGTGCCGGATCTCGTCGACGACCGGGTCGAAGATCAGCAAGCCTGCGCGCACCAGCCGGTTGACGAAGACGTCGACGTTATGCGCGGTCGGCATCTCCCAGTCCCGGTTGTCGAGCAAGATCCGGCCGTCTGACAGGGTTGGCAGGAGCGCGTCCCTCAGGTCCGTCAGACCGGCGGGCGGGTAGAGCGGGAGATGGGCGCCGAGCCGGAACTCGACACCGAAGAATTCCGCGCCCTCTGGGCAGGGCAACGAGGTACCCCGTGTCTCCGGTCCGCGGAGGTGCACGGTCAATCGGCCACGGTACCGAGCGAACGCGATCATGGATGAGGCCTTGGCCGCCGAAGCGAACGAGGTCGTAGCGTCGCAGCTCGACGACCAGACCCGCTGCACCAGCGGGACGTCACCGACGACAGCGTTGAAGATCAGCCCCACGCGGCGCGATCTTATACGTGGCTTCCGCGTCCGCCGAGCTTCGCGTCCAGGTATGTCGTCGGCGCGTCCTGCGCCAGCACTTCGCGTGCGGAGAACCGCCGGAGAGGGGACGCTTGATGGCGACGGGACGCTGGTCAAGCGTCCCGCGGACAGGGAGGGCTCGCGTGAACCGGATCAAGAGGACGCTGGCAGCGGTTGCCGGCCTGACGATGCTGGCGACGGTGCTGACGGCGGCACCTGCCAGCGCGTGGACGCGTGTGGCCGGGCACTGCGTGGGGGACAGGGTCGACCGCTGCGTGTCGATCCGGCAGAACTCCACCGGGACCGTCTACGTGCGCGGATCGGTGTCGGACGACTCCAGTCGTCCCGGCGACTACGTCGTGCGGATCGTGGAGACCGACATCACGATGACCAAGGACTGGACGAATCCGCCCAGCGTCACGTTCTACCCGGTGAAGCGGAACTTTCCCTACGAAGACGTCTCGGACGCCCTGGCGACGCCCGCGTTCGACCTGTCCTGCGGCACGGACGTGGTCGGCAGTGCGAAGCTCCAGTGGAAGCCCAAGTCGGGTGGTTCTGTGGAGACCGGCTGGGTGCATGTGAGCGCCACCGTCTGCTGACCTGCTGGCGGTTGGCGTCAGCTGGCGACCAAGAATGCTTTCATCAGAGTCGTGGTTCTATAAGTGGCGCCATCGTCCACAACAGCCGACGCCCAGCGAGCAGCGACGGTTCTAGGTCGACGCCGCGCTCGCCAAAGTGTCTGAGGCCGCGCACGGCTTGCATGGCTCACCGCGTATTCATGCCTGTCGGTCCGCGGCGGCACCGTGACCGTCGCCCGGGGCTGGACCCACGGCGTGTCCATCACCGCAGAGGGCGGCGTGTGGGCTGTGCCCGAGCTGGCCCGGGAACTGGGCGCTCTCCCGCTCGACGACCCGTTCGACAAGCTCGAAGCCGCACTCGGCGCAGCCCTCGGTGCCAAGGGGCGCGATGCCCTCCAAGCAATGATCGGTGCAGATCTCGACAAGCGCTGAACCACGGCGCCGCGCTGAGCGACCCGGACGTCAGGGCCCTGGTCTACATCGACGCGTTCGTGCCTGACGTGGGCGAGGGCTTGACGGATTGCTCGGCGGACAGGGGCCGGTAGGCCCGACCCAGTTGTTCGACGTGGTCGCCAGCCCCGGTGCTTCCGAGGGGAACGTCGATCTCTACCTGAAGGACGCCGTGTTCGGGTAGGTGTTCGCCAACGGGGTGGCGGTGCTGGTCCAGGTGACCTTGGTGCGGGCTGTCGAGCAGATCCCGCACGTCGGGGCACTGTGCCGCACAACGCCGCGGACGTGCCGCCGGACCGGGGCGGATGGTAGTAAGTATTGGTGATCGTCAATTATGTTGACTAAGTGGTGCGCGTGTCCTACTGTCCCGGTAGTAAGAATCGGTGACTATGTGGGGGATGGCATGCAGAAGATCATTGCGGTGACCGGGGCGACGGGGTCGCAAGGTGGCGGGCTGGCTAGGGCGATCCTCGCCGATTCCGCTGGCGAGTTCCGGGTCCGCGCGCTGACACGGGACGTCAGCAGCACGAGCGCCCGGGCACTGGCGGCGGCCGGCGCCGAGGTCGTGGCGGCGGACCTGGACGACGAGGACAGCCTGCGCGGGGCTTTCGAGGGGGTGCACGGCGTGTACGTCGTGACCAACTACTTCGCTGAGCGCAGCGCCGAGGAGGTGGCCGCCAGGTCCGCGGCGGACATGGAGCTGGAGCAGGCGGGCAACGCGGCGCGCGCGGCTCGCGCTGCGAAAGTCCAGCACGTGATCTGGTCGACGCTGGACGACACCAGACCGCACTTCGGCGACAGCGGCCGGGTGCCTCTCCTGGACGACGGGCGCTACACGGTGCCCCACTTCGACGCGAAGAGTGAGGCCGACGAGCTGTTCCGCACGGCTGGCGTGCCGACCACCTACCTGCGGACCACCTTCTACTACGAGAGCCTGGCGGGGCCGCTGGCACCGGTACGAGAGGCGGACGGCACGCTCGTCCTGACGCTGCCCATGGCCGACAAGCGGATCGCCGCCATCGCCGCCGAGGACATCGGCCGGACGGCCCTCGGCATCTTTCGACGCGGACCACAGGAGTACGCCGGGCGCACCGTCTCGATTGCGGGGGATCACCTCACCGGAGAAGAGATCGCCCACGCGATGGCCAGCGCGATCGGCGAGCCGGTGCACTACCGGCCGCTGAGCTGGGGCGACTTCCGTGCGCTCGGATTCGCCGGGGCCGTTGAGTTCGGAAACATGTTCCAGTTCTACGCCGAGAACTCCGAGCAGTTCACCGGCGATCGCGAGCTCGACGTCGTGCGGGAGCTCAACCCCCGACTGCAGACCCTGAGCGACTGGCTCGAGGCGCACCGGGCCGAACTCCGCTTCTGACCTTATCCCTCCGCCCGATATCTGACCTGCCGCATACCCCAGGAGCTGACGATGTCCGTCCTTGAGATGACCACCTTCACCGTGACCCCGCAGAACACGCCCGCCATGCTGGCGGCCCGGCCCGCGATGCTGGAGGCATTCCGCGCGGACCGACGCGGGTTCGTCTCCGCCCGGCTGACTCGCATCGACGAGACCACCTGGCTCGACCTGGTCGAGTGGACAGACGACGCAGCCTGGGACGAGTCGCGGGCCAAGGGCGCCAACCGCCCGGAGATTGCCACGTTCTTCGCGACGATCGACGCGGTCACCGCCTCCGATCGCGGCCTGCGCTACGACGACGGCGCGGACGGCCCGCGCAGCGTGCGGACGGTTGCATACGGCCCGGAGCCGTCACAGGTCGGCGAGCTCTACCTGCCGGACGGCGAGGGCCCGTTCCCCGTCGTGGTCGTGGTCCACGGGGGCTACTGGGCCGCGATGTGGGACCGCCGGCAGATCACCGACGTCGTCGACGACCTGGTGGGCCACGGGTACGCCGTCTGGAACATCGAGTACCGTCGGATCGGCGAGCCTGGCGGAGGCTGGCCCGGCACCTTCCTCGACGTCGCCGCCGCGGTCGACGCCCTCGACGGCCTGGACCCGGCGCTCGACACCGGTCGTGTCGTGCTCCTCGGACACTCCGCCGGCGGACACCTGGCCACGTGGGCCGCGCACCGGGCCGCCCTCCCGCCCCAGGCACCCGGCAGCCGCCCCCGGATCGACCCCGTCGGCCTGGTCTCGCTCGGCGCACCGCTCGACCTGCGGGCTGCCGATGCCGAAGCCTTCGGCGCCGCCCTCGCCGACCCGGACGCCGCCCCGCCGAAGGACGCCCCTGACGCCGCCCGGCCCGGGGCCTGGCCCGTCGTGGCCGGGCTGGTCGGGGCGGGGATCGTGCCGCTCCTGGTCGGCGCTCGCGCAGACGAGCGACCCGACCGCTACACCTGGACATCACCGACCGAGCTCGCCCCTGCCGGTGTCCCAGTCCTGGCCGTCCACGGCACCGCGGACGAAGCAGTCCCCGCCGCGTGGAGCCGCCGCTACGTCGACAAGGTCACCGCCGACGGCGGCACCGCCCGCTACGTCGAGGTCGAGGGCGGCACGCACTTCGACGTCGTCCACCCCGAGCACCCCGTCTGGACGACCGTCACCGGCTGGATCGACCAAGTGCTCGCTGCGCGCCGCCAGCAGCAAAGATGGCCCGCGACCGCGCAGAGTTCCTCGACCGTGCCTGGACCGATCAGCCCACTACTACACCGGTGAGGTTGTCAGTGGCGAAGGACGAAGATCCTACGCGCAGGACGCCCAGACACGGCCGGGGCACGTGCGGCCCCCACGCGCGGTATCGCTCTCCGGGTCGACGAGCGGACATAACGGTGCCCTCGTGTCCCGTGCGCCGGACCTGGTCCCGGGCCCCGTCCAGACCGGCCACCGCCTCTCTCTTATAGGGTGCTTTCAATCCATGGGGTGGGAGGCATCGGTGGCGGAAGGCAGGACGTCGGCAGGCGGGCAACGTCGGGACGAGTCGACCGACCTGGGCGTGCTCGCGGGAAGACTGCTGTTCTCAGTGCAGGGCGAACTGTTCCGCCGTCTGCACCGAGAAGGGTTCGACGACATCGCACCGCGGCACGGTGCGGTGCTCGCCTACCTGCGCGCGGACGGTATCCGTGCCACCGAGCTGGCTCGCTTGTCCGGGCAGCACAAGCAGGTCGTGGGCAAGAACGTCGACGAGCTGGAGGCGTTGGGCTATGTCGAACGCCGGCCCGACCCGGTCGATCGGCGTGCGAAGCTCCTGGTCCCCACCGAGCGCGGTCTGCGGGAGATGCGCAGGGCCGACGCGATCATGGCAGAGATCGGTGAGCGGCACCGACGCCGGCTCGGACCAGAGGCTTACGCACGTTTTCTCGAGAACCTGCGGTCGGTGGTGGAGCACCAGCGTGAGGCCGAGGAGTCGGCCGGCTCGAGCTGAACGCTCGCGGTCCCGGCCAGCTCAGTCAGGTCTCGAACAGCACGCGTGAAGCGCCTGACCCGTGTTCCATGGCCTCCATGGCCTGCACGATCCGCTCCTACGGATAGGTGGCACGGACGTCATACCGCAGATCGCCGACGGCGAGAGCCGCCGGGAGGTCAGGGGTGGCCCGCTGGTTCGGCGACTCGGGGAAGACGTAGTTGCTCAGGAAGTGGACCGTCACGCCCTTGACGACCAGCTCCCAGAACGGCACGTCCGGCCTAGGGTCAGCCGTCACATACGGCGAGATCGAGCCGCCGTACCGCAGTAGCGTCACCCACCATCGCCGGCGGCCCCCGCTCGTCGTCCCACGCTGCTCTCATCACTCTTCTTTTCGTCGAGGCGCCAGCGCGACCACGGTGAGCACCCCGATCACGCCGATCACCACCGTGGCTGCCGCGACGAGCAACCAGGCGCCCGCCGTCGACCAGACCGTGGACGCGTTCGACAGCATCCGGACGCCGAACGTCGCGCTCGCCGCGGCGGTGAACGTGAAGGCCCAGAACCCGGGTGTAAACGGCTGAGCAAGGTATCGCGGGAGGAGGAACAGGTGCGGCAGGACCACTGCCACCATGGCACCGGCGAGGGCGAGCCCGACGTACCCCACGTCCTGTCCGGAGAGGACCCACCACGCGTTACCCGCGACCGCGGGCGGTGCGGCGAAGATCGCGAAGGTGGGTAGCAGCCCGCCCGGCAGCTCCGGGCCGGACAGCACCCGCGCCAGGAGGGCGGCGCCGAAGAGCGCCCAGAACAGGGCGCCCGAGCCGAAGGCGGCCAGTGCGACGTCGTGAGCCCCGATGGTCGCCAGGGTCTGCGCGGCGACCAGGCCCGCAGCGACGGTCGGAAGCAGGTACCCGCCGTGCACAGCACTGAATCCCGGAGGCGCGGTGACGATTCGCGCCAGGAACCAGCCCCCGAACAAGGCGCTGCCGCCGACCGCCACCCAGACCAGCACGTCGCTCACCACCGGCGCGAGGCCGGCCAGGTGCGCACCCAGCAACATCGGCGGTAGCGGGACCAGAGCCGCGAACGGCCCCAGGACCGGGTGTCGCAGGTCCTGGACGACATGGCTCAGGGTGCGTGCACCAACGGCGTAGGTGCCGATCGTGCCGATCCACACCAGCATGGCCAACGCCCACAGCAACTCGCCGAGCAGGGGCGGAGAACCGAGCAATGTGGCTGCCTCGGTCCATGTTCCCGCCAACCCCGCGAGGCCGAACGACATGCCGAAGTAGTTGAGCGGCACTCCGGTCCGCGTCGGCGCGGAAGGGCGTACCCCGGTGAGCGGCGCCGGCGAGACTGCGGCATCCGGGTAACCTGCTGCGCTCGTCGACATGCCACGACCTCCGGAGACAGGGAAACAAGTTAGTCATCAAGGAAGATAGTCACCTTCTATTACTTCCACAAGCAGCGGCGCTGCGACGTCAACGCCTCGACATTCCGGCTGCGCGCTGTGGGCGGTGTTCTGATCGCGGCTGCCCACCGCTGCTCAGCGGCTCCTGCCCGAGTGCCAGTGCGCGCAGAACGCGATCCGCGAGTCGGGCACGCCGCCGCCCAGGCGCTGCGCCCGGGCGGGCTGATCCAGCCTTTTGGCGAGCAGGGGCGGCCGGGCGGCATGGCATCGAGTGGTGAATCGGGGCGGCTCGTAACTGGATGGCTCGCTGTCACGGTCGAGTGGCAGGGTCGGCGGCCATCCATCCGACGATCGTCAGGACCTAGTGCGGACCGAGCGCGAGCCGGCGTCGAACCAGGCGATGGCATCGCCCTTCGTAGCGTTGTACTTGGCTGCCGAGGCGGCCGGGATCCTGACCCGGCGTTCGCTGATGGCCGTGGCGCCCCAGCGGTGCGCCACGGCAGCGGAAGAGCCGCACAGAGCGCCGCCCGTGGGCCCTTGCCATTGGTCAAGATTCTTGACTATCCTCAACTGGTCAAGATCGTTGACTAATTTCGAGGAGGAGTCATGCCGGTGATGGAGGTGACGCGACTGCGGGTCGCGTCGGACAAGGCGGCCGCGCTGAGCGAGGCGCGGCCCGCGATGCTGGCGGCGTTCAGCGAGCGGCCCGGGTTCGTCCGTGCGGACCTGGTGCGGCTGTCGGAGAACGAGTGGCTCGACCTGATCGTGTGGGAGAGCTCGGCGGACTTCGCGGAGTCGCGGCGCCGTGGCGCGGACTCTCCGGCGGTGGCGACGTTCTTCGCCGCGATCGAGGCCGTCGTCGCGGGGGAGGAGGGGCAGCTGTGGGAGGCATGATGCGTGCCGCTTGGTACGAGCGTCAGGGACCGGCCCGGGCCGTGCTGCAGGTGGGCGAGCTACCCGTGCCCGAGCCGGGGCCGGGTGAGGTCCGGGTGCGTGTGGTCGCGTCCGGGATCCATGTCGGTGACACCGGCAAGCGGCAGGGCCACTGGGGCTCCACGATGGCGTTTCCTCGCGTCGTCCCGCACGGCGACGGTGCGGGCGTCGTGGACGCCGTCGGACCGGGCGTCGACGAGGCCCGGATAGGGGAGCGGGTGTGGGTCTTCCTCGCCCAGTCCTACCGGCCGGGCGGGACGGCGGCCGAGTACACGACAGTGCCGGCCGAGCATGCCGTGCCGTTGCCCGACGGCATCCCGTTCGAGCAGGCCGCAGGTCTCGGCATCCCGGGCATCACCGGACACCGGGCGGTCTTCGCGGGCGGCTCCGTCGTGGGCCGGAACGTGCTGGTGACCGGCGCGGTAGGCGCCGTCGGGCGAGCCGCCGTCGCCTCGGCGCTACGCGGCGGGGCCACGGTCGTGGCAGCCGTCCGCTCGGAGACCCAGCTCGAGCAGGCGCGCGCTCTCGGGGCTCAGCATGCCGTGCTCGCGGGGCCGGGGATGGCCGGCCGGATTGCCCAGGCGATCGGTAGGGAACGGCTCGACCTGGCGGCAGACGTCGCGTTCGACGCTGACGTCAGGGAGATCCATGAGGTACTGCGGTACGGCGGCGAGATCGCCACCTACGCCTCGGTCGACGCCGAACCGCGCGTGCCGTTCTGGCCGCTCGGCTTCAAGAACGTCACCGTGCGCTTCCTCAGCAACGACGACTTCCCTGAGGAGGCCAACCAGCACGCCGCACGGGACCTCACCGCGGCCCTCGCGGACGGCACGTTGCACTACCCGGTTCGGGCGCGCTACCCGCTGGACCGGATCGTCGAGGCGCACGAGGATGTCGAGCACGGATCGGGCGCGACACGCGTCATCCTGGAGCCATGAACCGACGACCGGACGCTGCCGCTGCCGACACCACTGCCGCTACCGGGACCGACAGTACTGGCCGGCCGGTCCGGCCGCGGACCGACCTGCCGATGGCGACGACGCGGCTGCTGCTCCTGCTGCAGGGTGAGATGTTCCGCCGCATCGCCGAGGAGGGGTTCACGGACGTCCGGCCGCGCCAGGGCGCCGTTCTGGCCTACCTCACGCCCGAGGGGCGGCGTCTGTCCGAGTACGCCGAGCTGTCCGGTCAGCCCAAGCAGATCATCGGCACCATCGCCGACGAGCTGGAGGAGGCGGGCTACGTCACGCGGCGGCCGGACCCCTCCGACGGCCGGGCCAAGCTCCTGGCACCGACCAAACGAGGGCTCGCCGAGCTGGAGGCCTCGCGGAACATCATCGCCGACCTGGAGGCGCGAGTGGCCGACGAACTGGGCGAGGACGGCCTGGCGACGCTCGTGGACCACCTGGTCCGGGCCGCGCGTGCGGTCCGGGCTGCGCGGGGGGACAGCACGCGGGAATAGTCGTCGTGAGGAGTGCTCTTGTCGTCCGCGGACGATGAGACCGCGCCCTCGTACATGCGGACAGGGCGATGGCTCTCATGGGTGCTCGTTGCCGTGTCTGACCGCATGCGGGACGGTGACGGCGTCCCGGATCCAGCCGGTGCTGTGGCCCAAAGGTCGTTCATGTCGCACACCCGGGGGCTCACTCATCCAAGGTGCCCGCATGAAGAATCGGTGCCGACGAAGCTTGAGGTGCCGCCTGGGTGTGCATCCGTAGGACGACGGTCGCGGACGGCGGAGCCCTCTACTCCGGCCGGGCGCGCAAGCTCTACAGATCGACGCGGCCAGACTCGACTCGGTCGAACCGCTCGCGGTTGGCGTAGATGTCCATGCGGTGGTCGTAGGCCCATGTGGCCAGGGCGAGGACGGCGCTGAGCAGGGTGCGCCCGAGCTCGGTGAGGGCGTACTCGACGCGGGGAGGGACCTCGGCGTAGGCCGTGCGGGTGATCAGCCCGTCGCGGATCAGCTGCTTGAGGGTGAGGGTGAGCATGCGCTGCGAGATATTCGGGATCGCCCGATGGAGGTCGGTGTAACGCAGCGCCCCGTCGCCGAGGGTGCCGATCACGAGCACGGTCCACTTGTTACCGACCCGATCGACGATCTCCCGGATGAGGTCGGCGTCGTCCTCCCATCTTGCGCACGGCCCAGGCAGCGTGAGGTTGGCGGCGCGGAACTCCTCGACTGTCGGCATGCTCGGTCCTCCTTGCGGTGCGCACATCAATGTGCCTTTTGTAGACCCCTCAATGCTGACGCATCATGTGGTTACACACAAACAGTAGGAATTGGAGATCGAGATGAAGGTCGAGATCTGGTCGGACCTCGTCTGCCCGTGGTGCGGCCTGGCGAACCACCGACTTGACGCGGCACTTGAACGCTTCGAGCATGCGGACGAGATCGAGCTCGTGCATCGCTCGTTCATCATGTCGCCGGGTCTGCCCGGAGGCGAAGGCATCTCCCAGCGCGATCTGCTGCGTCAGGTGGGCAAGGTCGGGCAGGCGGCCGAGGACTACATCCGTCCGATCGAGCGTCTCGCGAAGCGCGACGGGCTGCAGCCCTACGTCGTGATGGATCGCATCATGGGCAACACGCAGGTGGTCCACGAGTTCTTCGCCTACGCGAGCGACCGCGGCATGAACGCCGAAGCGTGGCACAAGGCGTTCCGAGACCACTGCGGTGTGGGGCGGAACCTCTTCGACGTCGACACCGTGGTCGCCTTCGCCGGCGAGCTCGGTTTCGAGGCGCAGGACGTGCGCAGCGCGCTGGAGACCGGCACCTACCGTGACCGCGTGCGGGCAGACCATGATGCGGCGCTGCTACTGGGAGCTCAGGGGGTCCCGTTCACCGTCGTGAACGGCCGGTACGGTCTGGCCGGTGCCCAGGAGATCGACACGTTCCTCCAGGTCATCACGCGCGCCTGGGCCGAGGAGCACCCGTCCGAGAAGAGGGACATCGGGACGATGGCCTGCAGCCGGATGTGACCCTGATCCGGGCTTGTGACCTGGGGAGAGGGTGAACTGACTGGTCGGCCGTATCTGCCCGTTGAGGTGGCGCTCATTGTAGGTATCGGTAGTTCCCAGCTGTCGGAGGCCGGCATGACCGCGATCACTGCTCCGCCATCGGGGCCGGTTCCCGGTGTGGTCACGGACGACGTCGGCCGGATACGCGCAGCCCTGGCAGTGCAGGTTCCGGCCAAGGCGAGCAAGAACCTGTTGATCGGGACGTGGAACCTGCGCGCATTCGGCGACCTCACCCACAAGTGGCGGTCGACTCAGGACGACAGTCCCAAGCGGGACTGGCACGCCCTGGCCTGCATCGCCGAGGTGGTCCAGCGGTTCGACGTGACCGCCGTCCAGGAAACCCGGCGCAACACCACTGCACTGTTCGCCCTCCTGCACCTGCTCGGTCCGCGATACAGGGTCATCGCCTCCGACGTCACCGAGGGCGGTCCCGGTAACGGCGAGCGTCTGGCCTACGTGTACGACGCCGAGCGCGTCCAGCCGTCCGGCCTGGTGGGTGAGCTCGTTCTTCCCGCTGGTGCTAGCAGTGACGTGGATCAGTTCGCCCGCACCCCCTACGCCGCCGGCTTCGTCCGTGACTCCACCGAGTTCATCCTGACCACCGTCCACGTGCTGTGGGGCAAGAAGCCTGCCGACCGGATCGGTGAGCTGAGCGCCTTCGCCGCGTGGATGCGGGGTTGGGCTGACCGGCCCGAGGACTGGAACCACAACCTGCTGGTTCTGGGCGACTTCAACCTCGACCGCATCGACGACCCCCTGTTCGACGCGTTTCTCTCCACCGGGCTCTGGCCGCCGGCCGAGCTCAACGACGTTCCGCGCACCATCTTCGACAACGACAAGGACCATCACCAGTACGACCAGATCGCCTGGTTCAGCGACCCCACCCAGCCCGAGACCCCCTCGCTCCTGGAGGGTCTGACCTACACCGGGCACGGGGGCAACTTCAACTTCCTCCCACACGTATTACGCAACCTGACCAAGGCCCAGGCATCCTGGCGCATCAGCGACCACTACCCGCTGTGGCTCGAGTTCGCCACCGAGTAGTGCGTCTTGAGTCCTGAGTCTCGGCAATCGTGAACGTAGCCTCAATCTCGCCTGAACCGGTAGGCGAGGGTCTTCCTTACTCTCACCTACTGGCGGGTTCACGCTGATTGCATTCAGGCACAGTGAATGGTGAATGGCCCGGGCTGATTTCCGCGCATATCACAAGTTAGTCGGCATGGCGCGCCCGTCTCGTGCGAGCCTGAGGGTCCGAAGAGGGAGGTTCCTTGGCAACGACTGAGGACGTCTGGGCGCACGAACTCCGGGTCGGCAAGAACAAGGTGAGGCAGCTGCTCGTCCGAGCCGCTACCGACCTGGAGTTGCGGACGGCGGATGACGGTGGCATGGAGATCCATTCGGCCTTCGGGACCTGGCCCGCGAGAACGGCCCGCGCCGACGGTGGCGACGACACGCGCTTGACTGCTGTGCTTACAAGCCGAGACTCGGTCACGTGGACTGGCAGTCAAGACCTGCTGGCGCCCGAAGCGGTTCGCGCATCGTTCGACGAAGCGATCGTGTTCACCCGGTTCGACCGCGAGAACAGCCTTCGGCGCCCGCAGCTCGGGGCGCTCCACGCGGTCATCGGTCATCAGATGTCTGGGCTGGCCGAACCTGCGACCGTCGTGATGCCGACGGGCACGGGCAAGACCGAGACGATGCTGGCTTGGATGGTTGCCGAGCAGCCGGTTCGACTCCTGGTAGTCGTGCCGTCGACCGCCCTGCGTGACCAGCTCGCCTCGAAGTTCGAGACGCTCGGGGTCCTGCAGCACCTTGGGATCGTTTCCCGCTCAGCGTTGCGGCCTTGCGTGGGGAGACTTGGTGGTCGCCTCGATGACAAGGGAGCGGTGAGCCTGTTCGTGGAGGCGACGAACGTCGTCGTCGCGACCGTCGACGCAGTGCACGCGATCCCGGAGAGGGTCCGCGAGTTCTTCTACGAGCAGTTCACGCACCTGATCGTCGACGAGGCGCATCACGCTCCCGCTACGACCTGGGCCGAAATCGTCCGCGGCTTCGATGGGCGGCCGGTCGTCCTCTTCACGGCTACTCCTTTCCGGAACGACGGTCGACCGGTGCCCGGCCGTACGGTCTTCCGGTTCCCGCTGCGTGAAGCGCAGAGGGACGAGTACTTCAGCCGGATCGACTTCAGGTCGATCCTCGACTTCGACGACGATGATGAACCGATCGCCCGGGCTGCGCTACGGCGCCTGCGATCCGATCTGACCGACGGCTGGAGCCATGTCCTGCTTGCACGGGTCAAGTCACGGGCTCGTGCCAAGGACGTCCACGAGCTCTACTTGAACCTTGCTCCCGATTTGAAGCCCACCGTCTTGCACACTGGCCTGTCTGGGCGTGAGCGCAAGGCCGCGCTGAGGGCGATCCGCAGCGGCGAGAGCCGCGTGATCGTCTGCGTCGACATGCTGGGCGAAGGGTTCGACCTGCCGACTCTAAAGGTCGGAGCGTTCCACGATCCCCACAAGTCCTTGAGCCCGATGATCCAGCTCATCGGCAGGCTGGCCCGCACGAGCGCAGACGTGCCCATCGGAACAGCTAGCATTTTCGTCCGAGAGCGGGCTGACGGGAAGCTGTCGCCGCTGCGTGATCTCCTGCGCGAGGACCCGGACTGGAACACGCTCCTGAGTGACATCACTGAGCGGGCAACCGAGGAGGCCGAACGGATCAAGGAGTTCGAGGGCTCGTTCACAGGCGTCCCGTTCGACGTCCCGGTCAGCCTGCTCGAACCCAAGATGAGCGCGATAGCGTTCGAGGCGCCCGTCGAGGAGTGGGACCCGCAGGCGGCGCGACGTCTCTTCAAGAGTGGGGCCATTTTCGACGAACTGATCGCCACGAGCGCGGACGGTGACGTCGCGTGGTTCGTGATCGAGTCCGTGACTGACCTCCGATGGGGCGACGTCCCCACGCTCCAGTCCGCCACCTACAGCCTCGTCGTCATGCACCTCGACCGTACGAACGGGCTGCTCTATATTCACGGGTCAGACACGAAGCGAAAGTACGATGACCTCGCCTCGGCCGTCCTCGGGCAAGAGGCTGCGCAGCCGATCAAGAACTACGACACGTTCCGGGTCTTCGACGACCTGGAGCGCATCATCCCGACCAACATCGGGCTGCTCGACTCTCGGGACCGTGACCGGCGGTTCACCATGCTCGTCGGGTCCAACGTCGAGGAAGCGCTCCACGACGCCGAGGCCCACCACAAGACCAACACCCACATAGCGACGAAGGCGGTCGACAACGGGAAGGACGTCACGATCTGCGCGTCGGTGGGGGGCCGGTTCTGGTCCATGCGATCGGCGGAGAACCTCGCGGAGTGGGTCGCGTGGTGCCGGGCGCAGGGCAAGAAGCTGCGAGATGGGAGCATCGACGTTCACTCGCTGTTCCGCACGATGATCGTCCCCATCGCCGTCACCGAACGGCCTCCGCACTCGTTCATCGCCATGGAATGGCCATGGCGCGTGTACCTCGGTTCCAGCCTCCAGATCCGCAGCGGCACGCAGCTCTTCGCGATCACCAACACCGAGCTGCGCGTCGACGACAACTCCGAGGCCGGCGATCTCCAGTTCTCGGTGGTCCTTCCCGACGAGACGGCGGTGTCTTACGAGGCGACGTTCAACCAGACCGGCGTGCACTACAGGACGAAGGGCGCCCGCGACCTCGACGTCGTGGGCGGAAGAGGGCAGAGCACGCCGCTCTCGGCCTGGCTGAACGACAACAAGCCCACACTCTTCCTCGCAGGCGACCGAATGATAGACGGAGGCGACCGACTCCTGGGGCCGCGCGACGACCTGCCCCCTTACCCCCGCGACAAGCTGAAGGCAGTTGACTGGGTAACCGCAGGCGTCAACATTCGCGTCGAGTCCCAAGGTGCGGCGAGGGACCCCCGCTCGATCCAAGCCTTCATGGTGAAGTACCTCCTTCGGAACCAGACCTTCGACGTCCTCATCGACGACGATGGATCGGGCGAGGCCGCAGACCTCGTCGGCCTCCGGGTCGACGGCAAGGACCTCGTCATCACTCTCGTGCACTGCAAGTACTCCGGCAGCGACACGCCCGGTGGCCGTTTGTCAGACCTCTACGAGGTGTGCGGACAGGCCGTGCGGAGCGCCCGATGGCGCGACAAGGGCGCCGCCGCCCTCCTCGCACACCTGCAGAGGCGAGCTGGCATGCGCTACCGAGTTGGCCGCGACGTGTTCGAGGTCGGCAACCGTGAAAAGCTTCACGACCTTCAGTCGAGAAGCCAGCGACTCTTCCCGCGGCTTGAGACACTCATCGTCCAGCCCGGACTGAGCATCGACCGATCGACGGATGAACAGCTCCGGCTGATCGCGGGAGCAGCGTCCTACGTGAACGCGGTCACCAAAGGTGGACTCCACGTCTACTGCTCAGATTGAAAGCGGTACGCGGTGCACAGTTGAACGTCTGAGTGGTGCCCGTTTGGGCGTTGGCGCCTGGACCGTAGCCGGAGTGCACGTGAAAGGCCGTCTCCGGGGACGGAGACGGCTTTTCGTGGGTGGCCACCCGGAAAATCATCTGGCGCGGTTGCGCCCACCACCCGGCGCTAACGATAAGCGGTCGATCGACATCACCCATCTTTGCCGCGCCACGCCGGGCTGCGTTGACCCGTGTGGGTCGCCGGACACCTCAGAGGCTTATGGCGTGGGAGAGTGTTGCGACGCGGGAGCGGTGGGCGTGAGTGTTTCGAGGATGGTGGCGGTGCGGGTGTCGATGGTGGTGTCGGTCTCGATGTAGTGCTTCTTCGTGATCTCCGAGCTGGTGTGGCCCAGGAGCTGGGCGGCGAGGTCTGCGCCGGCGGCGCGGTTGATCGTCGTGGCCACGGTGCGCCGGAAGGTGTGTGGTGTCACTCCGGTGATGCCCACAGAGGCGAGGACGTCGCGCAGGCGGCGTCGGATGTTGTTCGTCGTCAGTGGTGTCCCGTTCCGGGTCCGGAACAGGAGGGTGTCGGCAGGGTGGCCGGCGAGGTCGACCATGCGGTCTGGAAGGGCTGTGGCGGTGTAGGACGGGATCGCGATCCGGCGTACCGATGTGCGGGTCTTCGGGTGTGGCTGCCGGTAGGTCGGCTTGCCCTTCGGGGACACGATCGTGCCTGAGACGTTGACGGTGGCGGGTGTGGTGGTCAGGTCGATGTCGCACTTGCGTAGCGCGAGGGCTTCCCCGATGCGCAGGGAGGTGCCGAGCATGACCTCGATGATTACCTCCAGCTGCCCGTCTGGCTTGGGGCCGGGCGCCCTGGTGCCGCGGCGCCAGGTGCGGGCCGCGGCCCGGATGGCCTGGATCTGCTCCAGGGTCAGGGCGGTGGGCTGGGTGGCGGGTCGCTTGAGGTGTTTGGTGCCGGTTACGGGGTTCTTCTCGATCGCTTCGTATCGGTGTGCCATGCCCGACGCGAGGTTCAGGACGACCTTGGCGTGCTTGGCGCGGGAGTAGGACTGTTTCGCGAGGGTGCGCAGGAACCGGTCGACCTTGCTGATCGTGATCTCCCGCAGCACGAAGTGCTCGAACACTGGCAGCACGAGTGTGCGCATGTCCCGCTCGTAGAGGTCCTTCGTGCCCTGGGCAAGGTCGGGGTCGAGCTCCAGGTCTTCGAGCCACACGCGGACCAGATCGGGGAACGGGCTGTGTGGGTGGAGCTCGCTGAGACCGGCCATGCGTGTGCGGTGGGCGAGCTTGATCTTCAGTCCTTGCTCCGCGGTCTCGGAGCTGGTGCTGGTGGCTTCTACGGGTCGTAGGACACCGTCTGGGTCCCGGAACCTCGCCCATGCGGTCCAGGACCGCGGGCCGTTCTGAGTGGTGTTGATGCTGCCGAACGTCCCGACCGGAATCCGCGACCTAGCCACCACACATCACCGCCCCACCAAAGCTCGCGGTGAGGGCAGGTCGCCTGGACGAGTGGGGGAGAGATTCGCGTGAGCTCGGTGCTCGCAGGCTGTAGAACCCGACAGGACGCGACGGAACCCGAATCAACCTGGGTGTGGGGGAGGGTCCACCTGCGTCGGAGTGCTCAAGGTGGAGGGAAAGCGGAGAGTGGTTCAAGTCTCGGAGACCTCTCAGGCCCGGGATTCGTTGGAATCCCGGGCCTGATCTGTCGGGCTGACAGGATTTGAACCTGCGACCCCTTGACCCCCAGTCAAGTGCGCTACCAAGCTGCGCCACAGCCCGCGGTCGTTTCGAGCATGCTCGACACTACCGGTTTTGGCCCCTTGGGGCCGACGGAAATACTACCCCAACTCCAGCCCTGTGCCCGACCAGAGTGGGAGGTGCCACCGCCCAACGCGCAGATCAGCCCACGACGGGCGCCATGCTTCGCCCGCGTGCTCGGCCCCGGCCGGGACGGCGGTGCGGCCGCAGGGACGGCGGTGCGGCCGACGGGATGGACCCGCCGACCGCACCGTGTTCCGCGCCTGCGCGTTGTTACGCGCCGGCGTCCTCGGTGAACAGCCGGGGGAGGAAGTCGATGAGCGACTTCTGCCAGACGTCCCAGCTGTGCGGGCCCGGGACGATCGGTGCGAACTCGTGGTTCACCCCGCGGCTCTCCATGGCGGCGATGAGCTGCAGCGTCGCGCCGTAGGTGAAGTCCTGCACGTCACCCGAGTAGACGCGCAGCAGCTTGGTGCCCTCGTTGATGGCCTCGACGTCCGCCGTGGCAGGCGGCGCGCCGAACGCCGACATGGCGCCGATGTACCCGAACTTGCCCGGGTGCGCCCAGAGCGTGCTGAGCGTGTGGCCCGAGCCCATCGAGAGGCCCGCCAGAGCGCGCTGGTCGCCCTCGGAGCTGATGTTGAACTGCTCCTCGGCGGCCGGCACGATGCGCGTCGTGACCTCCGTGGGGAAGTCCACGCCGTTGCCGTTGGCCATGACGACCACCATCGGCACGATGTTGCCCCGCAGGTAGTGGTTGTCGAGGATCCGCTGGACGTACCCCACCTCGACCCAGTCGGTCCACGTCTGCCCGCCACCGTGCTGCAGGTAGAAGACCGGGTACTCCTCGGCGCGGTCGGCGTCGTAGCCCGGGGGCGTCCACACGTAGGCCGAGCGCTGCGAGCCACCGCCCGCGGTGCTCGGGTAGCTCATGACACTGACCTCGCCGCGGGCGTCGGCCGGCACCTGTGCCGTGTACTGGGCGCGGACCGTGTCGCCGTCGGCGGTGAAGGTGCTCCACGTGGGCTCCGAGGTGACCTTCGTGGGGTTGCCGGCGTCCTTGTGGTCGACGCCGTCCACCACGAACTTGTAGTAGTAGGAGCCGCCCTCGACGGCCAGCGAGAGCCGCCACGAACCGTCGTCCTGCTTGACCATGTGGGTGCGCGGCCAGCTTCCGGCCGGGCCGAAGTTGCCCCAGACGGTGATGTTGTTCGCGTCGGCGAACTCGGGGCCGACCTCGAAGGTGACGACACCGTTCTCGTCGACCCACGGCGTCGGGGTCGTGCCCGCCGCAGGCAGCTCGTGCTTCACGAACGGCAGGTGTCCCTCGCTCGGCCCCTCGTCGTCGACCTCGTGGAAGAGTCGCCCGGCGAAGTCGTGCAGGTTCTTCTGCCACGTGTCCCACGTGCCGCCGGTCTCAGGGTCCGACCCGTCGGACTGGAACTCCACGCCGGCCTTCGTCAGCCTGTCGGCCAGCGCGACGGTGTCGTTGTAGGCGGGGTCGGTGACGTTGCCCGCGTACACGCGGACGACGTCGGTCGCGTGGTTGATCTGCTTGGCCTTGCCCCGCGAGATCGGCTTGTCGTAACCGGCCGAGAACGAGGCGACGCCTCCGAACTCTCGCGGCTTGTCCACCACGGCGCTCAGGGCCGCCTCCCCGCCGCGGCCGATCCCGGCGATCGCGCGGTCCGATCCCTCGTCGGAGACGTTGAACGCACGCTCGACGGCGGGCAGCAGCTCCTTCGTCACGCCGGCGGGGCCGGGTGTGCCTGCGTCGCCCATGACGACCACCATCGGCTCGGCGTCGCCGTCGAGCGTGAGGTTGTCCATGATCTGGCCGAGCCGGCCCAGCTCCACCCACTCGCGGTAGCTCTGCCCCTCGTCCTGCAGCAGGTACAGCACCGGGTACTCTCGCGCGCGGTCCGCGTCGTAGCCCGGGGGCGTCCACACGAGCGCTTCCTTGTCGCGGATCGGGCCCTTGCCGTACTCGAGGGTCTCGAGCTCGCCGCCGCCTTCCACGTCGTCGAGCCACTCCGCACCCGGCCCGGGGACGAACAGGGTGCTGTACGTGGGCTTCGACGTCACCTCCTGGGGTGCGTCGGGGTTACGGAACGCGACCGCGTCCTGGTTCGCGGCGGGACGCGCGGCGTACTGGTAGTAGTACAGGCCGGGCTCCAGCGGGCCGAGCGTTGCGGTCAGGTTCGACCCGCTGGCCCCCATGTTGAGGTCGGTCCACGCCCTGCCCGGGCCGAAGTTGCCCTGCACCGCGACGGGGCCGCTCTCGATCCCGGTCGCCTCGGTCACCACCGCACGGGGCACCGTGAAGCGGTAGACGTCCGAGATCGGGTTGTTCGGCACCTCGCTCACCCACGGGTCCGCGCCCACCGCCTGCGCGGCCGCGGACGGCGCCACGAGCAGCGCACCGGCCGCCACCGCGCTCGCGGCCGCGGCAGCGAGCGTCTGCCGTCCGCGTCGGACCGCCTGGGCGGGTCTTGCGTGAGATTCCATCGCCATTGACTTGCCTCTCGTTCGAAATCGATATCGGCACACGAGGAACGGCTCCGTGCCGTGCCTCGCGCATGACCGGCACCCGTGCGGGTACCGCTGTCACGTTGGTGTCGAGTCCGGGACCATGTCCCGACCGACCGATCGGTCTGGGCACGGCGCCGTCGTCGAAGGGGTCAGACGCGTTCCAGCCGGAGCATCGACCAGGACACGGGCGGCAGGTCCACGTGGGCGTGGTCGTCGGCCACCTTCGCGGAGGTGTTGGTGCGCGGCAGCACGGAGGTCGCGTCGTCGGCCGTGGCCGACCACGTGTGGTCGGGGTTCGACAGCGTGAGCGCCTCGGCCACCCGGAGCCCCGGGAAGCCGCGCAGGTCCACCCCGAGCGCCACGTCGTCGGCGAGCGACCGGTTCACCGCGAACACCACGACGCCACCTGTCTCGGGGTCGTGCGTCGCGACGGCGTCGAGCACCGGGACCGGGCCGAACTTGGCCGTCTCCTGCGCGGGCGCGTCCACCGCGAGGCGCAGCACCTCGCCGGCGGCGTGCCGCGCCGTGAGCGCGAAGGGGTGGAAGGTCGTCTGCCGCCAGGACCGGCCGCCCGGCTCGGTCATGATCGGCGCGATGACGTTGACGAGCTGGGCGAGCGACGCCGCGTGCACCCGGTCGGTGTGGCGCAGCAGCGAGATCAGCAGGTTGCCGACCACGACGGCGTCGGCCACGTTGTAGCGGTCCTCCAGCAGCACCGGCGCGACGGGCCAGTCGTCGCCCGACGGCGGCCGGGACTCGGCGCGCTTCTGGTACCAGACGTTCCACTCGTCGAACGAGACATGGATCCGCTTGGTGTGCTTGCCCGCCGCGCGCACGGCGTCGGCCGTCGCGGCCACCGAGTCGACGAAGTGGTCCATGTTCACCGCGGAGGCCAGGAACGACGCGAGGTCGCCGTCCTCCTCCCAGTAGTAGGCGTGCGCCGAGATGTGGTCCACGTGCTCGTAGGCCTCGGTCAGGACCGTGTGCTCCCACTCGCCGAACGTGGGCATCTGGGAACCCGACGAGCCGCACGCCACGAGCTCGATGTCCGGGTCGATCATCCGCATGGCGCGGGCGGTCTCGGCCGCGAGCCGCCCGTACTCGTGCGCGGTCTTGTGGCCGATCTGCCACGGGCCGTCCATCTCGTTGCCCAGGCACCACATCTTGATGCGGTACGGCTCCTCGGCGCCGTTCGCCCTGCGGAGGTCGCTCCACCTGGTGCCGCCAGGCACGTTGCAGTACTCGAGGAGATCAAGGGCCTCCTGCACGCCGCGCGTGCCGAGGTTGACGGCCATCATGGGCTCGACGCCGGTCCGGGCGCACCAGCGCATGAACTCGTCGACGCCCACGAGGTTCGGGTCGGTCGAGTGCCACGCGAGGTCCAGACGCCGGGGGCGCTGCTCGACCGGGCCGATGCCGTCCTCCCAGCGGTACCCCGAGACGAAGTTGCCACCGGGGTAGCGCACCGTCGAGACGCCGAGCTCGCGGGTGAGCTCGACGACGTCGCCCCGGAAGCCGTCGGCGTCGGCGGTCGGATGGCCGGGATCGTGCAGACCCGTGTACACGCTGCGGCCCAGGTGCTCGACGAACGAGCCGAACGTGCGGGGGCGCACCGGACCGACGACGAACGCCGGGTCGATGGTGACGGATGCGGACAGCATGAGCGATGTACTCCTCGATGGTTGGTTCGTGGTGCAGCCGTGGGGGCGCACGCAGGCGGGGCGGCCGCCGTGGCAGTGGATGCCGCGACCGCCCCGCCTGTGCGTTCGGTGGGTCAGACTCGATGGGTCAGGCTCAGCGGGTCAGGCCCTACTGTCCGAGCTGGTTCTGCAGGTCGGCCTGCGTCTGGTCCAGCGCCTCCTGGGCCGACGTGCCGTTCTCGTAGATCTCGTTGAGCGTGACCGTGCGGAACGTGTCGTCGACGGTGGGCCAGTTCGGGTCGCTGAACGACTGGAAGTGCCCGATGCCGTCCTTGACCTCGTTCAGCACGTCGAACAGGTTGGTCTGGAAGTACTTGTTGAACTTGTTCTCCGGGTTCTTGGTGACTTCCTCGTCCTCCCAGACCGCCATGTTCACGGGGTCGAAGCCCAGCACCTCCCAGACGGCGACGTTCGCCTCGGGGGAGAGCTTGGCGAACGCCAGCCACTCGGCGGCCAGGTCCTTGTTCGGCGAGACGACGGGGACCGCCGCACCGGTTCCGCCACCACCGATGGTCTGCACGACGGCGTCGTCGGTGACCGGCGCCGGGGCGATGGCCACCTTGCCGGCGAGGTCGGGCATGTAGTCGACGAACCGGGACGTGTACCAGGCCGGGTAGACGATCGCGGCGTAGTCGCCGTCGTTGATGGCGCCGTACGCCTCCTCGGAGTCGGGGCTCCCGCCGGGGATGGTGGAGATCGCACCGGCGTCCTGCATGTCCTTCATCATCGAGAGGGTCTCGACGACCTCAGGGCTGTTCACCTGGACGTTGCCGGCGTCGTCGAAGAACTGGCCGCCGAGCTGGGCCGTGATGAGCGGCTCCAGGAACATGACGCTGGTGCTGGCGACGCCGAACGCCTTGCCGGTCTCCTCGTTGTACTTGGTCCCGGCCTCCTTGAAGTCGTCCCAGGTCTTGATGGTCGTGTAGTCGATGCCCGCGCCCTCGAGCGCCTCGGTGTTGTAGAACGTGGTGAACGCGCCCACGTGGGTCGGGAACCCGTAGATCGTGCCGTCCTTGCTGTACAGGTCGAGGCGCGCCTGGACGACGTCGTCCTTGTACGGGGCCGCGTACTCGGTCAGGTCGAGCAGCGGGGGGTTCTCGCCCTTGACGAAGTTGGCGAACTTGTTGACCTCGATGTCGACGACGTCCGGCAGGCCCTCACCGGAGTTCACGGCGAGCTGCAGCTTGTTGTGCATGTCGTCGTAGGGGTAGACGGTGACCTCGAGCTGGATCTCCTTGTCGGGGTTGGCCTCGTTCCACCGCTCGGCCATCTCCTCGTAGTACGTCGCGTGCACGTCGGCGAACGTCCACATGTTCAGCGTCGTGGAGCCGTCGGCGTTCTTCACGGGTGCCTCCGGCTGACCACCGCCGCAGGCGGTCAGCGCCGTCACCGCGAGTGCGGCGACCAGTGTGGACGCCATCGTCCGTAGCCTTGTCATCATTTCTCCGTTCGATCTGGAAAGGGGTCGATCTGGGAAGGGTCAGCCTTTGACCGCTCCCGCGGTGATTCCTTCGATGAAGAACCGCTGGAATGCGAGGAAAAGAATGAGGATCGGGATCAGCGAGAAGAAGGCCCCGATGATGAGCAGCTCGTAGTTGTTGCCGTACGGCGTCAGCAGCGTGTTGAGGCCGATCGGGAGCGTGAACTTCTCGGGGCTGCGCAGCACCAGCAGCGGCCAGAGGAAGTTGTTCCAGCAGAGCATCCCGTTGAGGATCGCCATGGCGGCCATCGCCGGCTTGGTGATGGGCAGCACCAGGCGGAAGAAGATGCCGAACTCGCTCACGCCGTCCATCCGGCCGGCCTCGATGATCTCCTTCGGTATCCCCAGGAAGTACTGGCGGAAGAAGAAGATGGTCACGGCCGCCGCCAGGAAGGGGAGTGCGATCACCGTGTACGTGTCGGCCAGGCCCATGTCGTTGACCTGGACGTACAGGGGCAGCATGAGCATCTCGAACGGCACGGTCATGACGAGGAGCACCATGATGAACCACAGGGTCTTGGTCCGGAACTCGTACATCGCGAAGCCGTAGGCGACGAAGGAGCTCACCAGGAGCGTGCCCGCCACCTGCGCCACGGTGAGGACCAGCGTGTTGGCGAACCACCGGAAGTACGGCCCGGAGTCCGTGAACAGCAGGACGTAGTTGTCCAGGCTGAGCGAGCCGAGGTCGACGTCGAACGTCATGCCGCGCCGGATCACCTCGTTGCCGTCCTGGAACGTGCCCACGAAGATCGCCAGGAGCGGCACCAGGGAGATGAGCGCCATCACGATGAGGAAGGCGCCCTGGATCCAGGCCGCCGTGGACGGCCCGTTGCGTCGGCGGGCTGGGGCGGGACGAGCGGTCGTCGCGCGGTCTGCTTCGTGCAGGGCGGTCATGCCGCAGCCTCCTTCTTGAAGGTGCCGCTGGCGACGAGGTAGGAGATGTTGATCGCCATGATGACGGCGAGCAGCACCACGCCGACGGCCGACGCGAAGCCGAGGTCGTTCTCCTCGATGCCCTTGCGGTACAGGTAGCCCACGACGGTGAGGCCCTGGTTGTTGGGGGAGTTGTTGCCGGCGTAGAGCATGAAGCTCTCGAGGAACATCGACAGGCCGCCGTAGACGCTGATCGTGACGACGTAGACGATGGTCGGCCGGATGTTCGGGATGGTGATGTGGATGAACTGGCGGAACTTGCTCGCGCCGTCGATCGAGGCCGCCTCGTAGTACTCGGTCGGGATCGCCTGCATGCCGGCGAGGAAATACATCATGTTGACGCCGGTCCAGCGCCACAGGGCGATGGCGAGCAGGGCCACGAGCCCGGTGACGTCGCCGCGCAGCCAGCGGACCGGGCCGAACCCGAAGAAGTCCGCGACCTGGTTCATGATCGCGGCGTCGGACTCCGCGAAGATGAGGCGGAAGACGATTCCCGCCACCACGACGGAGGTCAGTGCCGGCACGAACATCGACGCCTTGAAGAACGCCTTGATCCGGGCGCTGCCGATGTTCGAGTTGATCAGTGCCGCCAGGGCCAGCGGGATCGGGATGAGGAGCACCAGCGTCAGGACCATGTAACGCAGGCTGTTGAACAGTGCCTGCCAGAAGATGCGGTCCCGCCAGAGCCGGTCGTAGTTGTCGAGCCCGATGAATGTCGCCTGCCCGTAGAGCACCTCCTGGGTGCTCATCACGAACGACCGGCCCAGTGGAACGACCCAGAAGACCGCGAGGGTCACGAGGAACGGCAGGATGAACAGGTAGGGCGCAAGTTTCTTCGAGTAGAGGAGCTGCTTCACGGCGTTCTGGATCCTCCTTGATCAGAGCCTTGGGTGATACCCGCGCGACGGAGCCAGGCCGTCGGTCGAGGGGTGTCATGATGGGCAACGTGGTGAAGATGAGCGACGTGGCACTCGAAGCCGGTGTCTCGAAGATGACGGTCTCGAACGTCATCAACGGTCGACCGGGAGCGAGCGAGGACACCCGTGCCCGCGTGCTCGAGGCGGTGGCCCGGCTGGGCTACCGGGTGAACACGACGGCGCGCCAGCTCCGGGCCGGCCGCAGCGGCGCGATCGGCCTGCTGGTCCCGCACCTCGACGGCCCCTACTACCCCCACCTCGCGGCGCGCCTGGACACCCTCGCGCAGTCGAGGGGCTACCACGTCATCATCGAGCGCACCGGCGCCACCAGGGAGGGCGAGCTCGCGGCCATCTCCGCCGAGCGGGTACGGCCGTACAGCGGCGTGGTGTTCAGCCCGGTCCAGATCGATGCGGCGGACGTGCGCCGCGCGGGCATCGAGGTCCCAGTGGTCCTGCTCGGCGAGCGGCGGATCGGCGGCGAGTTCGACCACGTGATGATGGACAACGTGGGCGGCGCCGAGCTCGCGACGTCGTACATGCTCGAGCGTGGCGCGCGGCGCATCGCCCTGATCGGTGGTCGACCGGAGACGGGTGTCGACAGCATGCCGACCCTGCGCACCCGCGGCTACCGCAGTGCGCACGCGAAGGCCGGCGTGCCGGTCGACGAACGGCTCGTCGTCGACGGCGCGTCGTTCACCACGAAGGACGGCTACGAGGCGGTCATGCGGCTGCATCGCGACGGCGTCTCGTTCGACGGCGCCTTCGCGCTGACCGACGCCGCGGCGATGGGCGCCCTGCGCGCGCTGGCCGACATCGGACTGCGCGTCCCGGGCGACGTCCAGGTCGTCGGCTTCGACAACGACGCGGAGGGCGAGTACTTCGTCCCACGGCTGACCACCATGGACCCGGGCAACGACTCGATGGCCGAGCGCGTCATGGAGCTGCTCCTGCGCCGTGTCGAGGCCGCCGCGTCGGACGCGGGGGAGACTCAGGACGTGGTGGAGTCGGTGATGTCGGCTCGGATCGTGGTTCGCGAGTCGACGCTCGCTCACGTACCCCGGTAGACGTGGATCGGTCACAGCTTCTCTTCCTCGAGTAGCCCGTCACTGGCATGACGTTTATCGATAAAGTAGAGGGCATCTCGGAAGGTGTCAACGCCTGTCGCCCGGATTGGTGCGGGTGAGATCGGCGGGCGGCACCCTCTGGGTGCGCCTTCGGAAGCCGCCTATTTACTAGTAAAGTAGCCGCCTCGCGCGACCGGACGTCGACGCCCGAGCCGGGCGGCGCACCCCGGTCGGTGCGGAGGAAATCTCCCGTGCCCACGGCGGTTCCCACCATGTCGGGGCCCGGAGCCCGAACCCTAGGTTCGAGGACATGGAGATCAGACCAGCTCGTTCGTGTCCCCGCCCGCGTCCGGCCCAGCCCGTGACCAGCCCGGGAAGGGACTGAGATGACCATCGCTCTCGACTCTCCGGCCCCCGTCGAGGGGCCGGCCCCCGCACGGATGGGAAGGCCCGCGATCGGGGCACTGGGCGTCCTCGCGCTCGCGCTCGGCACCCTGCAGACGGTGGTGGACCCGGCCCGTCCCCTGCTGGAGCGCGAGCTGGGTGTCGACTCGGCAGCGGCCGCGCTGATCGCCAGCACCCTGCTGATCACCGGCGCGATCGTGGCGCCCATCGCGGGCAAGCTCGGCGACCGCTACGGCGGGAAGCGGGTGCTCCTCGTGCTGATGGCGCTCGTCTCGGCAGGCGGCGTGGTGTCGAGCCTCGCGCCGAACCTGCCGGTGCTGCTGATCGGTCAGACGCTGCAGGGTGCGATGGTGGGCGCGCTGCCGTTGTCGTTCATCCTGGTGCGCAAGAACTTCCCGAAGGGGCAGACGCAGGTGGCCGTCGGGGTCGTCAGCGCGCTGTTCACCGCCGGGGGCATCGTCGGGACGCTCGTCGCCGGGCCGCTGGCGGAGGGGCTGTCCTGGCACTGGATCTTCGCGGCGCCGACGATCGTGATCGTCGCGGCGACGGCGGTCGTGCTCCGGCTCATGCCGGACGATCCGCCGGGCGAACAGGGCACCACCATCGACTGGGCGGGTGTGGCACTGCTGAGCGCCACGCTGGTCGCCCTCATGCTGGGACTCCTCGTGGTGACCGGCGGCGGCGTCCCACCGCTCGCGGTGGGTGCCATCGTCCTCGTCGTCGCCGCGCTCGCAGTGGCCTGGGTGGCCGTCGAACGCCGGGCGATCTCCCCGATGGTGGAGCTGCGCATGCTGACGGCGCCCGCCCTGTGGAGCGCGGCCGTGCTCACCGTCGCCATCGCCGCCGTCTCCGCGATGCTGCAGACCTACGTCCCCAAGCTCTTCGAGGTGTCCGGCGACGGCTACGGCCTGGGGCTCGACACCACCGACATCGGGCTGTTCATGATGCCCGCCTCCATCGCCGGCGTGCTGGCGGGCTCGGTCGGCGGCCTCGCCGTCCAGCGGTACGGCGCACGTGCCGTAGCGACAACGGGCGCCGTGGCGACCGCCGCCATCCTCGTGACCGTGGCCGCGCTGCACGACACGGTGTGGCAGCTCGTCGTCGCCCGGGCGCTCGCCGCCTTCGTCGGTGGCCTGATCACCACCGCGCTGCTCGCCAGCACCGCCACCGCCGTCGCCGCCAAGGACACCGGCATCGCCACCAGCCTCCTCGTCGTGATCCGCCTGATCGGCGCCGTCGCGGGCGGCCAGCTCGCCGGCTCGGTCCTCGACGCCGGCAACGACCCGGCGTCCGGGGTGCCCGCCGAGTCGGCCTTCGTCACCGGGTTCCTCGTCGCCGCCCTCGTGGCCGCGTCGTCCCTGCTCGTCGTCCGCCATCTGAAGAAGGAAGTCCAGTCATGACAGCTCGGTCCGACATCTCCCGCTCCCACATCTCCCGCTCCCACACGGCCCGGCGCACGGTCCTGATCGCCGGAGCAAGCCTCGCCGGCCCGACGCTCGCGTACTGGCTGCACCGGTACGGGTTCTCGGTCACGGTGGTCGAGAAGGCGCACGCGCCACGTGGGGGCGGCTACCCGATCGACGTCCGCGGCACCGCGGTCGAGGTGGTCCGGCGCATGGGCATCCTGCCCCGGCTGCGGGCCGCGCACATCGACACCGGACGGTTCACCTTCCTCGACGCCGACGGCGCCGAGGTGGCCACCCTCCGCCCCCATGCGGTCGCCGGGAGCGTCGAGGGGCAGGATCTCGAGGTGGCGCGCGGGGACCTGACCGCCGCGCTGTACGGGACGGTCCGGGACGACGTGGAGCTCATGTTCGACGACTCCGTCGACCGGCTCGACCAGCACGGGCACGGGGTCGACGTCACCTTCCGCAGCGGCGAGCAGCGCACGTTCGAGGTGGTGGTCGGCGCCGACGGCATGCACTCCGGTACGCGGAAGGTCCTGTTCGGGCCGGAGGAACAGTTCCACCGGTACCTCGGCTACGGCTTCGCCGTGTTCACCATGCCCAACGTTCTCGGGCTGTCGCGCGAGCTCATGATGTGGAACACCCCTGGCAGGTCCGCCGCCCTCTACGCCACGGGGGACGCCACCGACGACCTGCACGCCTTCCTGAACTTCCACCAGCCGGAACAGCCGCTCCATGTCGTGCGAGAGGGCCTGCGGGACCCGGACGCCCAGCGGGACCTGGTCGCCAGGACCTACGCCGGTGCGGGCTGGGCGGTCCCGAGCATCGTCGACGCCATGCACCGGGCGGACGACCTGTTCTTCGACACGGCGGGCCAGATCCGCATGCCCCGCTGGTCGAGCGGCCGGGTGGCGCTCGTCGGGGACGCCGCCTACGCGCCGTCGTTCCTGACCGGACAGGGTTCCAGCCTCGCGCTGGTGGGCGCCTACATGCTCGCGAGGTCGCTGGCCGTGCACGGAGACCCGGTCGAGGCCTTCGCCGCCTACGAACGGGACACCCGCGGGTTCGTCACGATGAACCAGGCGCTGGTCGACAAGGGCGGCGCCCGGCTGTTCCCCACCACCGCCGAGGCGTTGGAACGGCGCAACACCATGCTCCGTGACCTGGTCGCCATGCCGGCCACGACGCCGCAGCCTGCCCACTCGGCCCTGGCGCTCCCCGAACCCGCGGCGACGGCATGAGCGAGGCCGACGTCGCCGGCCGGCGCTGAAAGATGACCATGCACCTGCTGCCAGGTTCGCTCGGATCCTGGCAGCAAGTGCATGGTCCCCCAGGCGGGCCAGGTCGAGGCGGGTCGTGAACCGGGACGCGGAGGAAATCCCTACCGCTGACGGGGGAACGCACCCTGTCCCGGCCGGGCGGCCCCACGGCAGGCTGGCAGTATGAAGACCATGACCCTCGACCCGCGAGCGCGGCGGTCCGGGCGGAGACCGGACTGGAGGCACCTGCTCGGCACGCCGTCGTCCACCGTCGCCTGGCGTTCGTACGGCTACCTGTGGTTCATGCTGCTCCTCGGACCGTTCGCACTCGCCTACGTGCTGGTCACCGTGGCGGTCACGGCCGGGGCCGCCGTGACGGTCGTCGGGCTGTTCGTCGCGGGCGGGCTCGTGGTGGGCGGTAGGTGGTGGGGCGCCGCCTACCGCCGCCTGGCGGGCCACCTGCTCGACACGCACGTCGCCGCGCCGGTGCCCCGACGGGCGGGCAGGGGGTTCTGGCCCCGGCTCGGGGGAGCGCTCGGCGACCCGGCGGGCTGGCGAGCGCTGCTGTTCATGCTCGCGGCTCTGCCGGTGACGCTCGCCGGGTTCATCGTGAGCACCGCGTTCCTCGTGCTCGGGTTCGGCGGCGTGACGTACTGGTCCTGGTTCTGGTCGCTGCCTCCCGAGCTGGCCATGGACAGCTCGTGGCACAACCCGGCGGGCCTCGCCGTCGTCGCCCTGGGCGGCCTGGTGCTGCTCGTCCTGTGGCCGCTGGTCCAGTCGGGTTTCGTCGCCCTGCTGAAGCTGCTGACCAGGGCGCTGCTCGGACCGACGGCCGCCAGCCTGCGGGTCGCCGAGCTCGAGCGTTCCCGGGCGGGCACGGTGCAGGACGCCGACGCCCGGCTGCGGCGCATCGAGCGTGACCTGCACGACGGGACCCAGGCGCGCCTGGTCGCCGTCGGCATGCAGCTCGGCGAGGCACGCGAGCAGCTCGTCTCCGGCGAGACCGACGCGGTGGGCGAGCTCCTCGAGGTGGCGCACGCGTCGACCAAGGACGCCCTGGCCGAGCTCCGCGAGCTGGCTCGCGGCATCCACCCGCCGGCCCTGGACAGCGGGCTCGCGGTCGCCCTCGAGACGCTCGCGGCACGCGCGCCGCTCCCGGTCACGGCGGACATCGACCCGGCGGTCGAGGCGGGCGGACGCCTCGCACCGGCGATCGAGTCGATCGTCTACTTCTCGATCGCCGAGCTGGTCACCAACGCGGCCAAGCACGCACGCGCGTCGCGGGTCGACGTGCGGGTCGAGGCGGTCGCCGGCGGCGGGAGCGGCATCCTGCGCATCCAGGTGCGGGACGACGGCGGCGGGGGAGCGGCCGTCGTCGCCCCGGACGGGTCCGGGCTGCGGTCGGGTCTCGCGGGGCTCGCCGAGCGGGTCGGTTCGGTCGACGGCACGTTCGACCTGTCCAGCCCCGTCGGTGGGCCGACCGTCGTGACCATGACGCTTCCTGCCGTGCGCGCCGGCACGGCGGGTGCGCGCCGCACGGGCGCCGGTGGTCGCGCATGACCGGGCCGGACGGGCTGCGGGTCGTGCTCGCCGAGGACTCCGGGATCCTGCGCGACGGGCTCGTCGCCCTGCTGACGCGCCGGGGGCACGAGGTGACGGCCGTGCCGGACGGCGAGAGCCTGGAGCGCGAGGTCCTTCGCCTCGCGGGCGAGTCGTCCCTGCCCGACGTCGTGGTCGCGGACATCCGCATGCCACCGACGTTCACCGACGAGGGCCTGCGCACGGTGGTCGCGCTGCGGGAGCGGTTCCCCGGGCTGCCGGTGCTGCTCTTCTCCCAGTACGTGGAGACGAGGTACGCCGGTGAGCTGCTCCAGGGCGACGCGCGCGCCGTTGGATACCTCCTGAAGGACCGCGTGCTCGACGTGGGGGAGTTCGCCCAGGCCCTCGCGCGGGTCGCCCGTGGCGAGACGGTGCTCGACCCGGAGGTGGTCTCCCAGCTCATGGGCGCCGCCGACCGGGACGCCGGCCGGGTGCGGCTGACCGACAGGGAACGCGAGGTGCTCGACCTCATCGCGCAGGGCCGGTCGAACGGCGGTATCGCCGAGCGGCTGTTCCTCTCCCAGGGCGCCGTGGAGAAGAACGTCGCCGCGATCTTCCAGAAGCTCGACCTGCCGTACGACGCGGCGGACAACCGCCGGGTGCTCGCCGTGCTGCGCTACCTGGGGGCCTGAGGCCGCGCCGGCCGGGTCGTGAGCCAGGCCGGGAGCCACGTCAGTACAGCTAGCCGGCTCTCATGCGTCTGGTGTCGTAGGCCCAGATCGCGATCTCGACGCGGTTGCGGGCGCCGAGCTTGGTCAGCAGCGACGCGACGTGGCTCTTGACCGTGCTGAGGCCGACGAAGAGCTCGGTGGCGATCTCCGCGTTGGTCCGTCCGCGTGCCACGAGCGCGAGCACCTCCTCCTCGCGTCCGGTGAGGGGGTCGGTGGGCTGGACCGGCCTCACCGGTGCCTGGTCGGCGAGGGTCGCCAGCAGCCGGCGGGTGACGTTGGGGGCGATCAGCGCGTCCCCGTTCGCCGCCGCGTGGACGGCCTGCACGAGGAGCTCCGGCCCGGCGTCCTTGAGCAGGAAGCCGCGGGCGCCGGCGCGCAGGGCGCCGAGGACGTACTCGTCGAGGTCGAACGTGGTGATCACGACGACCGCCAGCGGGTCAGGCACCTCCGGCCCGGCCAGGCGCCGCGTCACCTCGACGCCGTCGAGCCCGGGCATCCGGATGTCGACGAGGACCACGTCGGGACGCAGCCGGGTCGCCAGGTCGAGCGCCGCGAGCCCGTCCGCCGCTTCCCCCACGACCTCGAGGTCGGGTTGCGCGCCGAGGATCATCACGAGCCCGGCCCGGACCAGGTCCTGGTCGTCGGCCACGACCACTCGGATGCTCATGGCAGCGCCTCCACCGGCAGCACGGCCTCGACGACCCAGCCGCCGGTCGGAGCGGGCCCCGCGGAGAGCGATCCGCCGAGGAGATGGACGCGTTCGGCCATGCCAAGCAGGCCGAACCCGGGCTCAGGGGTCGGCCCCTTCTCGGTCCGTCCGTCGTCGCTGACCCGGAGCCTGACGGCGTCGCCGTCGCGGCGTAGGTCGATCCCGACGCGGGTCGCGCCCCGGGCGTGCCGCAGGGCGTTGGTCAGCGACTCCTGCGCGAGCCGGAAGAGCGCGGCGTCCACCGGTCCCGCCAGCCGGACCGACGAACCGTCCAGGGAGACCTCGACGGTGGGTGTCGCGTCGGGGCGCGCCAGGGCCGGCAGGTCCGCGACACCCGGCTGCGGTGCGTAGGCGACGGCCTCCTCCTCGCGCAGCACTCGCACCATGGACCTCATCTCCGCCAGGGTGCGCGACGCCTCGGACTCGATGGCGGCCAGGACCTCGGCGGCCTTCTCGGGCTGGAGGCCGGCGACCACCCCGCCGGCCTGCGCCTGGACCGCGATGGCCGAGACGTGGTGGGCCACGGTGTCGTGCAGCTCGCGCGCCAGCGCGACCCGCTCCTGGTTGCGGATCTCGTGCTGCCGGCGGTGCCAGAGGTCCGCGCGGTAGCGGAACACCGCCGCGAGGGCGACGAGCGACAGCAGGAGGACGCTGCCGCCGAAGACGTCGGTCCAGCCCCCGGAGGAGGCGTACATCCCCAGCGTGACGACGACCGTCACGAACGCCGTACCCAGGACGATCTCCCGGCCCGAGCCCCACCGGACCAGGGAGTAGAGCAGGATCAGGACGCCCATCATCGAGTAGAGGCCGAGGTCCCCTGCGTGCGTGACGAGCTGGAGGACCGAGAGCAGCCCGGCGCCGCCCCACCCGGCCAGGGCGGCGACCAGGGGGCGGCTCCGCCGCCAGAGCAGGGCAGGCACCAGCGCCAGGGCGAGCACCGTCACCAGGGGTCGCCAGGCCACGTCCGGCCGGGCGATGCCCTCGACCGACGCGGCGGCCGCGAGCACGCCCACCAGCAGCCAGTCGAGACGACCGATGGGCGGGGCGTCAGCAGGCCGCGGCTCATGCCAGATGGAACGCCCGACGGTGTGCACGGCCCCAGCCTAGGGATCGGCACGCCTCGGCGTACCCGCCGAAAGAACGAGAGAGGGACCAGCACATCGGCCAGGGATGCTCCGGCCTCCGGGCCGATGCGCCCGCCACCCGGGCTCGGCGATCGTGGACGCATCCTCACCACGACGAACGGAGCACACGATGAGCACACGTCAACCCGCCACCACGCTGGAGGACCAGCGGATCCCGGTGCGAGCAAAGCTCGCCGCAGCGTGGACGAGCTTCATGTTCCTGTACGCCTACGTGGACATCCTGGGCTTCTTCACGCCCGGCATCGTCCAGGACATCCTTGACGGCAAGGTCTTCGAGTTCGACCTCTCCCAGACCTTCTCGACCTCGGCGCTGACCCTCATGGCCGTCCCGATCTTCATGGTGGTGCTGTCGATGACGCTGCCCGCCCGCGCGAGCCGCATCGCGAACCTCGTCGTGGCCGCGCTCTACGTCCCCGTCACGGTGTTCAACGTGGCCGGCGGGTTCTGGCTGTACTTCTACGGCCTCGGGGTCGTGCTGGAGCTGATCGTCCTCGCCCTCATCGTGCGGTACGCCTGGACCTGGCCCCGCACCGTACCGGCGGCGACGGCGACCCTCGCGACCAGCCCGGGGCTCACGTGAGCCCCGGGCCGGTCGCCAGGTGGGGTCGACCCTTGCCGCCCGCCCCCGGTCAGGGCTTCTGACCCACCTCGTCCACGATGGTCCGCTCGACGATCGCCTGCGCGTCCGTCATCCCGTCGGGGTAGGAGTTCGCGACACCGAGCAGGTCCTTGGTCTCCGGGTCGAAGATCAGGTCCTGCCGGTAGTACCGCAGCTCGACGCCGACGGCGATGCCGGGCCGCCCGATCGCGTCGGTGACCCCCGGCGTCACGATCAGCCCGTCCACCCGGCTCAGCGCCTCGAAGACCGCCGCCTGCGACCGCGGCGTCAGGGAGCGCAGCAGCTCATCGGCCCGGATGAACATCGACGCCGCCGGTCCTTCGTCCTCGACCGGCGGCTGGTCCCGCAGGTACTCGTACATCGCGTCGGGGTCGGTGGGCGCGTCCAGCTTGAGCGCCGGCTCCGAGCTGCAGTCGCCGCCACCGTCCGCGAGGGCCCGCTCCAGCCCGCCGTTCTCACAGGTGTACAGCGGCGTGTCGAGCGGATCCCCGACCGAGTACGTCGCCGTGGCTCGTCCGTCCTTGGTCCCGTCGACGGAGAACCAGCCCGTGTAGTCCTCGGAGATCTTCGTGACGCCCTCGTTCTCGTCCCCGCCCATGACCTGGTAGCGGTTGGTTCCCGTCGAGCGGTAGTAGACGAACTGGTCGCCCCGGACCTCGTCCCACGAGTCGTCCGCGGCTGCGGCGGTCCGGGTGGCGGCGGCCTGCAGGATCTCCGCCGCCGACGCCGCGGCGGGCGGCACCGTGGCCCCGCCGCCGTCGTTCTCCCACGGCATCGACAGCGTGGCCGTCGGCGCGAAGAGCAGGCCCCCCGCGACCGTGGCCGCGAGGCCCAGCCCGACGGCTGCCCGCACCGCGGGTCTGCGTGTTCCTCCGGCCGGTCGGCGCCCGCCCGGCCGGCGTCCGTCGGCCGACCCGCGCCGGCTGCCCGGACCCCGGACGGCCCGGAGCAGGCTGCCTCCGGCCGTGTGCTCGTGCTGCCCGTCCGCCACGGCGGCGGGCGACACCAGCTCGGCGGTCAGCCGTGCCCGCGCCGCCCGGAGCGTGGTTTCCCGCTCGGCCTCCGACGGGTCCAGCAGCGTCCCCGTCAGGTGCAGTGCGTCCAGGTCGGTCCCACCGGGCTCCTGCCCGGTCCTCGTGGTGCTCGTGCTCATCGCGCGTCCTCCTGTTCGTCCCAGAGCCCACCCGGAAGTGCCGCGCGGACCAGCTTGCGTGCCCGGTGCAGCCTGGAGCGCACCGTGCCCTTCTTGATGTCGAGGGTCGTCGCGATCTCCTCGTAGCTGAGATCGCCCCACGCCCAGAGCAGCAGGACGTCCCGGTCGCCGGACCTGAGGCCGTAGAGCGCCTCGCCGAGCGCCCGCCCGGCAGCCCGGGCAGCGACGTTCGTCGTCGCCAGGTCGGCAAGACCGTCCTCAGGGAGCGTCGTCCCGACCCGTGCCATGGCGCGGTAGCGGGTCTCCTCCGCCCGGCGGAGCTGTGCGACCTCCCTCGTCGCTATCCCGAGCAGCCACGGACGGGCGTCAGGCCGGTCCAAGTCGTAGGAGGCCCGGCGACGAAACGCCGCCACGAACGTCTCGGCCACCACGTCCTCGGCGTGCTCCGGGCCCACTCGCCGGTACGCGTACCGGTGGACCGTCCTGGCATGTCGGCCGTAGATCGCCGCGAAGTCCTCCGGGTCGTGCAAGGACGACGCGATGAGCTGGGCGTCGGACCGGCCCACCTCGGGTGCGGCGTCGGTACTGACGAGCTCGGCGGCCGCCGTCATGGCGCCGTCCCGCACCGGATCTTGCGGTGTCTCGTTCGCATCGTGTCTCCCTGCCTGTCGGAACCGCTGTCACCCAGGTATCCGCGCGGGGGACCGAACCGGTTCACGGTGGTGGCAGGACGGCTCAGGGCAGCACCGTGGAGCCCCAGGAGTCACCGAGGTACGGCCGGATGCCGACGAGCGGCGGCCCCTGCTCTTTCCCGAGGAGCTCAGAGCGCCGTCGTGCGCTGCGCCGCGGCTGCCCACTCCTGGTGTGCGAGGTGGACGCGGTGCCACAACGCCGCCCGTTCGGAGGCTTCGACGTCTGCCAGGTCCAGGTGGAACACGTCGGCCAGCACGTCGTACCACTCGTCGGCCGAGTCGAGGGTGCGCTCGTGGGTGCCCGCGGCGTCGATCCGGCGCAGCACACAGCCGCGCAGCATGTCCACGCCCGTGGCGTCGCGGAGCTGGGCCTGGAGCACCCGCACGAATCCGGACTCGGGGGAGGTGGACAGCCGGTGGTGCTTCGCGGCGAAGGAGGACAGCTCCACCGGCTGCGGCGCGAAGACCATCGCCGTGAAGGCACCGCGGGGGTCGTGGGTGAACCGCCAGCCGCCGGGCACCACCACCGACGGGGCCATCGTGTAGGTGAACGGCCCCTGGGTGTAGGTGCCCTGGCGTAGGGGCAGCGGTTCGTACATGCCGCCGGCGAGCCCGGTGTCGACCAGCCAGCGTTCGCCGTCGAGCTCCACGGTGAGGGCCAGGTGGTCGCCGCCCGGCCCGTCGGGATCCTCCACCTCGTCCTGGATCCCGGCCTTGTGCAGGGTCACGTCGTAACCGAGGGCCGTCAGGAGCGCCGCGAAGGCGCCGTTGAGGTGGAAGCAGTAGCCGCCGCGCCCCCGCAGGATCCGGGCCACGGACTCCGCGGCGCCGATGCCCGTCAGCCGACCGAGCTGGTTGTCGATGGTCTCGTAGGCGACCCGTTCCACCTGCGCCCGGTGCAGCGCGTGCAGCACCTCGGCGGTCGGCGCGTCCGGTCGTTCCATACCCAGCACAGCCAGGTACCCGTCAACGTCGATCATGCTCCCCCTGTCCGGAACGGTTGACCGGCCTGGTCTCCCGCGCCTGGGTGCGGGGTTCGCGAGGTCGGTGCGACGTTCGAGTATCGGGGGTCGCGAGGCCGTGTGGACAGCCGTTATCCGGCGGCCGGCGGGTTCACCCGCTCATCCTGGGCAGATAAGAGGCAAGCCGGCCCGCGCGGTGGAACCGTTGCACCATGACGCTCACACCCCCGTCGGCCTCCGAGAGTGCCGGCGTGAACTACGTCGTCGAGCTCGCGCGGGCATGGGCCCTGCTCGAGCCCACGCAACGGTGGGTCGACGCCGCACCCGGCGGTCCGCGACCCCCGGAGGAACTCGTGCAGGACTTCCTGCGGAACAAGGACCCGTACCCGGTCGGTACCGCCGTGTTCGCCGCACGCTGGCGGCCAGGTCAGTGGGGCGTCGGCATGATCACCGCGCGCGTCGACGACGACGAGTGGGTGGTGGAGTACCTCGACCACTGGGAGGTCGTCTTCCGCGACCACGCCGAGCTGTGCCCGGCGCTCTGGCCGGCGGGGTAGACCGGCTCACACCGCAAGCAGGCAAGCAAGCGAGCAGTCAGGCGGGCCGGCCGGGCTCAGCCCAGCAGCATCACGACGGCGAGCGCCACCATCAGGCCGGACGACGCCAGGGCCGTGCCCAGCCGCCCGCGCCGGCCCGACAGGACCCGGCCCAGCAGCGTTCCGCCGAGCGCCAGCGCGAGCTGCCAGGACGCGGAGGCCAGGAACGCGGCGGTCCCGAACGCGGCGGCGACCAGGGCCCGGCCGGTTCCTGCGGCGTCGGGCAGCAGCGCGCCACCGGTGACGACCACCGCGAAGAACAGCACGGTTCCCGGGTTGATCGCCGTGATCGCGACGAACCGCCAGAAGGCCCGCGGCGCGGTGAGCGGGTCGGCCGGTACGTCGCCGCCCGACGCCGTCCGCTGCCGCCAGGCCGCCAGCGCGCCGCGGGCGGCCAGCACCACGAGAACGACGGCGGACGCGATCCGCAGCGGTTCCTCGACCGGTCGCACCAGGCCGGCGACGAGCGTGCCGAACAGGCCGGTCACGAGGGCGTAGCCGCCGTCGACCACCGCGATCCCGAGCGCGCCTGCCGCGCCGACCCGCCACGGATGTCGGGCGGCCAGTCCCACGAGGTAGGACGCGACGGGCCCGACGGGGAGGGCGACCGCGTAGCCGGCCAGGACGCCGGCGGTCACGACCGGCCACAGCGTCGCCACCGACGCGGCGGCGGTCATCGCTGTGCCTGGTGGCACCTCCCCGAGCCACGCACCTGCTGGCCGGCGACATGCGGTCGCCGGGACAGGGACGAAGGGGCGTGGATCGTGGTCATGGTCCCAGACCTTATGGATGCCCTGACGCGCGGGCAACCCCATTAACGACCCGCACGGCCGCCGTCAGAACGTGACGCTCACAGCAGCTCGACGCTGTCGGCCTGCGGCCCCCGGTCGCTCTGCCGCACCTTGAACCGGACCCGGTCACCCTCTTCCAGGTACTCGTCCCCCCGCACGACCGACACGTGCACGAACAGGTCGGCGCCCCCGGCGTCGGGGGTGATGAAGCCGAAGCCGCGGTCCGCGTCGTAGCGCGCGACGGTGCCCTCACCGCCGCGCACAGGGCCGCCCGACGCCGCGGGGCGGCCCGGCCGGCCGCGGTCCGTGGCCGCACGTGCGCCGCCGGAGCCGCGCACGAGCCGCACGTTGCGGGCGTTCGGCCCCTTGTCGCCGTCGACCACGTCGAACGTCACGCGCGCACCCTCGGAGAGCTCGGTCAGGCCGGGGCCTAGGGCGCGGACGTGGACGAAGACGTCCGCGCCACCCGAGTCGGGGGCGATGAACCCGAAGCCCTTGGCGTCGTCGTACCAGGACACCGTGCCGTCCGCGCCGTCGGGTGCCGACTGCGCAGCCCGTGCGGCCTGCGCCCCGAGCGGTAGCAGGTGGTCCGCCTGCGGCCCCTTCTCGCCGTCGACGACGAGGAACGCCACCCGCTGCCCCTCCGAGACGACGCCGCCCCCGACGATGGCCGAGCTGTGCACGAAGATCTCGCCGCGGCCGTCGTCGGGCGTGACGAAGCCGTACCCCTTGGCCGGCTCGTACCAGTTGACGGTGCCCAGCACGCCGACGGGCGCGTCGGCCGCCCGGTCGCCCGTCACACGGACGCGGCGCGCCTGCGGGCCACGCTCGCCCTCGCCCACCTCGAACTCGACGGCCTGCCCCTCACGGAGAAGCTTCGGTCCGTCGTCGCCGACGATCTCGGACGCGTGGACGAACAGGTCCTCGGCCTCGTTCCCGAGGTCGATGAAGCCGAACCCTCGGTCGGCGTCGAACCATCGGACAGTTCCCTGGGGCACCTAAGACTCCTCAACTTGGCAGACAACTCGTGGACAACTCGGTAGGCAACTCGGAAGGTGTTGCTGTCGTCCAGTGTCTCCCGGACAGGACTCGGTCGGCGCCGAGCCCCCACTACGTCGACCGAGGCGGCGCCGCGTTAACGCTCACATCGGGCCTTCCGGACGGGTTGTGGCGTTGGTAACCTTTGCGCGGCTTGCGGTCCCGACCGCGCATCACCGGCCTGATCGTTCGAACGGACACCCATGAAGACAGCGAGGCACATCGCGCGGCAGGGCGGGCGCGGATCCTGGGTCATGTGGGGTGCCGTGGTCGCGGTGGCCGTCGTGGCGGTTCTCGCCTACCCGGTCATCGGGGCGCTCTCCGGCGGCGCGGCCGACGTCGCGCGGACCGCGGCGGTCGCGGCCCCCGGCAGCTCGCAGGTGAGCACCCCGACCGCCACCGCCACGGGCAGCCCGACGCCGTCGGCCTCCCCGACCCCCACGGCCTCCCCGACCCCGAAGCCCAGCCCTTCCGCCCGGAAGCCGCGGCCGTCGCCCACCGCGACCCCGCCGCCGTCCACCACCGCCGCGTCCGCAGGACGGATCAGCCCCGGGACCACCTACGAGGGCGACGCCACCCACTACGAGGCCGCGGACGGCAACGGCGCCTGCGGCTTCGGCCCGAGCGACGACATGATGATCGCGGCGATGAACGAGACCGACTACGAGACCGCCAAGGCGTGCGGCGCCACCCTGCTCGTCCGCGCGGCGAACGGCAACTCCGTCACGGTGCGCGTCACCAACCTGTGCCCCCTGCCCTGCGGACCCGGGCAGCTCGACCTCAGCAAGCAGGCCTTCGCCGAGCTCGCCGACCCGCAGCTCGGCCGGATCCCGGTCACCTGGAGCCTGCTGAGCCCTGGTTCTGCCGGCACGATCTCGATCCGGTACAAGGAAGGCTCCAGCCAGTGGTGGTGCGGCATCCAGGTGATCGACCACCGGAACCCGGTCGCGAAGCTGGAGGTCGACGCCGGGGACGGCTGGCGGGCGTTGCCCCGTGCCGAGTACAACTACTTCCTCTCCGAGAACGGCAGCGGGTGCGGCGGCGAGATCAGGATCACGGACATCTACGGCGAACGCCTGACCGTCAGAGGTCTCCGGGTGCGCGCGGACGTCGTGCAGCCCACCGGGGTCCAGTTCGCCCGGCACTGACGTTTGCCGAGCACTGAGTCCGTTCAGCGTGCCTTGGTCGTCCCCGGCGGCGGCGCGGTCGAGTCACGGACGGTGAGGCTGGTGGCGAGCTGGATGTGGCGTGACGCGGGCTGGAGGCCGTCCGCCATGGCGAGCACCGTCTCGACGGCCATCTGCCCCATCCCCGCCAGCGGCTGTTGCACCGACGTGAGCTGCGGCGTCGTCCAGCTCGCCTGTGGCGTGTCGTCGAAGCCGACGACACTGAGCTGCTCGGGCACGGAGACCTGGAGCTCGCGCGCCGCCGCTAGCACGCCGACGGCGATCTCGTCGTCACCGGTGACGACCGCCGTCGGCGGCTCGAGCAGCGAGAGCAGCTCGCGGCCGTGCACGAGTCCTGTCTCGATCGAGAAGGGGTCGCTGCGTACCAGGGCCCGGTCCAGGCTGATCCCCGCGGAGTCCAGCGCCGCCCGGTAGCCGTGGAATCGTTCGCGGGCGGCCGCGGAGGCGGTGGGTCCGCCGATCCATCCGATGCGCCGGTGGCCCAGCTCCAGGAGATGCTCCGTCGCGGTGCGCGCGCCGGCCCAGTTGGCCGACCCGACGCTGACGGTTCGCGGGTCGTCCAGGCCGACCGGGTCGATCATCACGAACGGCACGTACACCTCCTTCGCGGCCTGGAGCACCGCGTTCGGCTCCGCCAGCGTGATGCCGACGATGCCGACGACCCCGGACTCCTTCTGCTCGGCCACCCACGCCCGTGCGGCGGCCTTGGTGGCACGCACCGCACGGTCCGGCGCCAGCCGCACCAGCACGTTGGTGCCGGCACCCGTGGCCGCGGCGAGGAGGCCCTGCAGCACGTTCGCGATGTACGGCGAGTCCACCACGTCGGTCACCGCCGCGATGGTGCGGGTGCGCGGCGGCTCCCACTGCGCGGTGGTGGGCCGGTAGCCGAGCACCGCGACCGCCTCCAGCACCCGCTTGCGCGTGTCCTCGGCGATGTCGAGGCGACCGTTGAGCGCCTTGGAGGCGGTGCCGGGGGAGACCCCCGCCTCTCGTGCGACATCGGCGAGCGTCGCGCGCCCGGTCGAAGGCCTGCCGACCATACGATTCCCTTCCTCGAAATTGTTTCGAACCCTACCGATCACAGTGGGCACCGTCAATCTGTTCGTCAAGACCCGGTCCTCGGCTGTTGACGCACCAAGAGGGTCGTCGCTATGGTCCCTGCTTGATCGATAAAGTTGCGAAAGAGTTTCGTGACGCTCTCAACGAGGAGGGACAAGGTGATGAGGCTTCTTACCAAGGCGTGGACGGTCGGCGTCGCGCTCGTGACGGCCGGTGCGCTCGCCGCGTGCTCGGGCGCCGGAGGTGCGTCGAACGGCGCCGGCGGTGATGGTGGTACCGCCGACGACCCGGTGACGCTGACGGTGTGGAGCTGGGACGGCACGGTCGAGCTCGCGGTACCGGGGTTCGAGAAGGCCAACCCCGGCATCAAGGTCGAGGTCGTCAACGCCGGCTCGTCCTCCGACGAGTACCAGGCGCTCGACAATGCGATCCAGGCCGGATCCGGTGTGCCCGACCTGGTGATGTTCGAGTACTTCGCGGTCCCGTACTTCGCGATCCCCGGCAAGCTCGCCGACCTGGCCCCGCTGGGCGCCGCCGAGCTGGAGGACGACTACGTTCCCTCGGCCTGGAACAACGTCACGATCGACGACGGCGTCTACGCCCTGCCGTCGGACTACGGCCCCGCCGTCATGTTCTGGAACGAGGCGACCTTCGCCAAGGCGGGGATCAAGGAGGCGCCCGCGACCTGGGACGAGTACTACGAGGCCGCCAAGAAGATCCGCGCGCTGGGCGACGACTACTACATCACCCAGGACACGAACGACCTCTTCTTCCTGCTCTCCCTGATCTGGCAGGCCGGCGGGCGCCCGTTCGAGGTCGACGGCACGAACGTGCACATCGACTTCTCCGACGAGGGCACCCAGAAGGCGGTCGCCTTCTGGCAGAAGATGCTCGACGAGGACCTGGTCAACACCAAGATCAGCGCCTGGTCCGACGACTGGAACCGCGCGCTCAACGACGGCACCCTCGCCTCGCAGAACATGGGCGGCTGGCTCACCTCGACGCTGCCCGAGCGGGCCCCGGACGCCAAGGGCGACTTCCGCGTCTCCCTCATGCCCCAGTGGGAGGAGGGCGAGAAGGTCGGCGCCGAGAACGGCGGCTCGGCTTTCGGCATCCCGGAGGCCGCGGCCAACAAGGAGGCGGCCTTCAAGTTCCTCGAGTACTTCACGCACGGCGAGGGCCTGCAGCCGCGAGTCGACGCCGGTGCGTTCGTGCCGAACACGTCGGTGCTGGACAGCCCCGAGTTCAGGGACGTGAAGAACCCCTACTTCGGTGACCAGAAGACGGGCGAGGTCCTCGCCGAGGCCTCGAACATCGCCGCCGTCGGCTGGCAGTACCCGCCGTTCTTCGAGTGGGCGCGCAGCACCTACGCCGACATCGCCACGCCGTTCTACACCTCGGGCAAGGGCTCGCTCGCCGAGGTCCTGCAGACCTGGCAGGAGCGATCCATCGAGTACGGCAACGAGCAGGGGTTCACCGTTGACTAGGCGCAGGCGGCAGATCGGCTGGGCGTTCGTCGCCCCGTTCGGCATCCTGTTCGCCCTGGTGTTCATCGTGCCGATCACCTACGCCGCATATCTCAGCCTCTTCCAGGACCAGATGGTGGGCGGCCGGTCCTTCGTCGGCCTGGACAACTACAGCAAGCTGTTCGTGGACCCGCAGTTCTGGGACGGCGTCACCCGCGTCGTCTGGTTCACGCTGATCCAGGTGCCGATCATGCTGGTGCTCGCCCTGCTGCTGGCGCTGGCGATGGACTCGATGCGGCTGCGCGGCATGAAGTTCATGCGGGTGGCGATCTTCCTGCCCTACGCGGTGCCGGCCATCGTCTCGACGCTGATGTGGGGCTTCATGCTCGGGGTCCGCTACGGGCTGTTCGGCAGCGTCAACGGCTGGCTCGGCACCGACCTCGACCCGTTCCGGCCGAGCACCACGCTCATCGCCATCGGGATCATGGTGACCTGGGCCTTCACCGGGTACAACATGCTGATCTTCGACAGCGTGCTCAAGGCGGTCCCGCACGAGCTGTACGAGGCGGCGGCGATCGACGGGGCGGGGGAGTTCCGGGTGATCCGGGCGATCAAGCTCCCCGCGCTGCGCGGCTCGCTCGTGATCACGATCATCTTCTCGATCATCGGGACCTTCCAGATCTTCAACGAGCCCCAGATCCTGCCGTCGATGGTCGCCAACAGCGGCATCACCACCTACTACACGCCCAACCTCTACGCGTTCAACCTCGCGTTCACGGGCTCGCAGCAGGGTTACGCCGCAGCTCTCGCGCTCGTGATGGCCGCGTTCACCATCGCCATCGCGTACGTGGTCCAGATCCGAGGCATGCGAAATGCCCTCGACCAGTAGCCGCCGGAGACCCCTCATGACCACTACCGATGATGTCATCGCTGACGTCCGGCGTCCCGGCCGCACGGCACGCCGACACCTGTACACCCTCACCAACCCGCGCAAGAGCGGCACGCTGACCTTCCTCACGGGGCTGTTCACGCTCTACTGCCTGGTGCCGCTGGTCTGGCTGGCCATCAACTCCACGAAGTCCCAGGAGGACTTCGTCACCAGCTTCGGCTTCTCGTTCGGCACGCGGTTCGCGCTGTTCGACAACATCGCCGAGGTCTTCACCTACGACGGCGGCATCTTCGGGCGCTGGTTGCTCAACACCCTCCTGTACGTGGTCGCCGGGGCAGTGGTCTCGACGTTCCTCGCGGCACTCGGCGGCTACGCGCTCGCGAAGCTGGAGTTCACGGGCAAGCGGGTCTTCCTGTTCGTCGTGCTGGGCGCCATCTCGGTCCCCGGCATCGCGCTGGCCATCCCGCAGTTCCTGCTCTTCGCGCAGCTCGGCCTGACGAACACCCCGTGGGCCGTGCTGATCCCGTCGTTCCTCAACCCCTTCGGGCTCTACCTCATGTGGGTGTTCGCGGCGGAGGCCGTACCCACCGGCCTGCTGGAGGCGGCCAAGATCGACGGCGCGGGCGAGTTCCGGACGTTCTGGCAGATCGCCCTTCCGATGCTCGTCCCGGCGACGGTGACGGTGCTGCTCTTCTCGTTCGTGTCGATCTGGAACAACTACTTCCTGCCGCTGATCATGCTCAAGGACCCCGACTGGTACCCGCTGACCGTCGGCATCAACCAGTGGAACAAGCTCGCCTCCACGGCGGGCAACGGCGAGCTGCTGCAGAACCTCGTCCTGACGTCGTCGCTGCTCACGATCATCCCGCTGATCGTGGCGTTCATCTGCCTGCAGCGCTTCTGGCAGTCCGGCCTGAGCCTCGGCGCCGTCAAGGGCTGACCCCGATCCATGAGAGAGAACAAAGAGAGCGTGGTGGAGACCGAGATGACCCTGCCGGAACTGACAGGATCGACGGCACTGACGATCGACGGAGCAGCGCCGACCGAGGCACCGCTGCGGCACGTCTGGAACGAGTGCGTCGGCGCCGGCCGCGCGAACGAGGCGCTCCGAGCGGACTGGCAGGGACACTTCCGCGAGGCCGTCACGGAGCTCGGGGCGCGGTTCGTGCGCTTCCACGGGCTGTTCCACGACGACATGTTCGTCTACCGCGCCAGCGACGGCGGGGGCTTCGGCCCCCAGACCCCGCTCGACGAGCCGGTGCTGACCTTCGCCTACGTCGACAAGGTGTTCGACTTCATCCTCGAGACGGGCGCGCGCCCGTTCGTCGAGCTCGGCTTCATGCCCCGCGAGCTGGCCACCGAGACCGAGACGCTGTTCTGGTGGAAGGCGCACTGCAGCCCGCCCAACGACATGGCGCGCTGGACCTGGCTGGTCAGCTCGACGGTGACGCACTGGATCGAGCGGTACGGCCTGGACGAGGTGCGCCAGTGGCGGTTCGAGGTGTGGAACGAACCGAACCTGGTGCCCTACTTCTGGACCGGCACCCGGACGCAGTACTTCGAGCTGTACGAGGCCACGGCGCTCGCGATCAAGGCGGTCGACGGGGAGCTCAAGGTGGGCGGGCCGTCGACAAGCGTGTTCGTGCCCGACGACCGTTACAAGGGGGAGTGGGAGGACCGTTCGCTCGAGCAGGCGGCGGCGGAGGCGGACGACGTCGACGCGCTCGACTGGCGTCCCGTGTGGATCGAGGAGTTCATCGACTGGTGCGCCCGCCGCGACGTCCCGGTGGACTTCCTGTCCACCCACCTTTACCCGACCGACGTGGCGTTCGGCGCCTCCGGGCAGGCGCGCCACATCCGGCGTCACGTGGATGCGACGTACGACGACCTGGTCGCGCTCCGCAAGCTCATCGCGGGCAGCCCGTTCCCTGACGCCGAGCTGCACATCACCGAGTGGTCGAGCTCGCCGTCGAGCCGCGACACCATCCACGACACGGTGTTCGCCGCCACCTACATCACCCGGGCCTACCTGCGGTGCGCCGCCCTGGCCGACTCGATCGCCTACTGGACCTTCACCGACGTCTTCGAGGAGGGCGGAGCCGGCATCGGCCCGTTCCACGGCGGGTTCGGCCTGGTCAACGAGCAGGGCCTGCACAAGCCGACGTTCCACGCCTTCTCCATGCTGTCCCGGCTCGGTGACACGGTGCTGGCGTCCACCCCGCACGGGGTGATCACGCGGGACACGACGACTGGTGAGCTCTCCGCTGTCTTCCTCAACTACCCCGACGACATGGGTACCAGGGCCGTCGGCTCCGAGGCGACCTACGAGGCCACGCGCAGGCTCGCCGACGTCGGGCCGAGCCGCAGGATCCGCCATACCGTCGAGGGCCTCGCCCCCGGCACGGTCTTCCGCGTCGAGTCGGTCGACTGGGAGCACGGCAACGTCGCGGAGGCCTGGCACCAGATGGGCGAACCGCTCAACCTGACTCCGGCCCAGACGACGGAGCTGCGCGAGGTCGCCGACGCCCTGCGCACGACGACGCTGACGGTCTCCGAGGCCGGTGTCCTGGACATCGACGTCGACCTCCCGCCCTGGGCGGTCCTGTCGATCACCCAGGCCACCAGCTAGACCCCTGCTGCCGAAGTAGAGCGCCTGTTCGGACGCACCCTCTACTTCGCCGACCACCGATCGGCGAAGTAGAGCGTGGGTCCGGACAGGCGCTCTACTTCGGCAGAGTGCTGCGGCTGGGTGGGACCGGGCCCGACGACGGCCGGGGCCGGCCGGGCCGGCCGGTCACGGCCAGCTCGGTGCCGGATGGGCCAGGGGGTGGGCGCCGTCGGGCCGGAGGCCGTCGAAGAGGACGCCGACGTACCGCCGCCAGAGCTCCGGGGGCGGGTCGGCGAGGTAGTCGACGGTGTGCACCGGCGCGCACATCAGCAGGAACACGTCCGTCCCTGTGATGTCCGGCCGGACGGCGCCGGCATCACGCGCCCTGTCGACCAGCAGGACGACCTCGTCGTGCACCTGGCGCTGCAGGCGTGCCAGCTCGGAACCGGGGGCCGGGACCGTCATGAGCACGGCCACCCGGCGGCGCTGCAGGCGGCCCGCCGCCTCGGTCAGGAACTCCAGGAGCGCGGCCTCCGGGTCGGGTGCGGCGCGCAGCCGCCGGGCGAGCGCCGTCAGCTCTTCCGCATGGCGCGCGGCGATCGCCGTGGCGAGCGCCTCCTTGGTCGCGAAATGGCGGAACACGGTGCCCTTCGCCACGCCTGCGCGCCGCGCGATGTCGGCGATCGAGGCGTCGAGGCCCCGCGCGGCGAACTCCTCCTCGGCCGCGTTCAGCAGCGCCTCGCGGTTGCGGGCCGCGTCGGCGCGCAGGGGACGGGCGGCATCGGTGATCGCGGTGCCGGTGATCACGGCGTCGGCGGGGGTCACGCCGTCGATCCTACCAAGTTGACCGCTCGGTCATGTTGTGGCTACGGTCGGTGGGCCAACATGACCGAGTGGTCATCTTACGAGGAGGACGCATGGAACTACAGGGCGCCACGGCACTGGTCACCGGAAGCAACCGCGGCCTGGGACGGCAGTTCGCGGTCGAGCTGCTCCGGCGCGGGGCGAAGGTGTACGCGACCGCGCGCCGTCCGGAGCTCGTCGACGTGCCGGGGGCGGAGGTGCTCCGCCTGGACATCACCGACCCGGCGTCGGTCACCGCGGCCGCTGCCGCGGCGGGGGACGTGGACGTGCTCGTCAACAACGCCGCGTTCATGGCGGGCGGCAACCTCGTGACCGGTGACCTGGAGTCGATCCGGCTCGCGATGGAGTCGAGCTACTTCGGCACGCTCGCGATGATCCGGGCGTTCGCCCCGGTGCTCGCCCGCAACGGTGGTGGCGCCGTGCTGAACGTCCTGTCCGGGGCGGCCTGGCAGACGGTCGACGGCAACACCGCGTACGCCGCCGCGAAGGCCGCGCAGTGGAGCCTGACCAACGGCGTCCGGCTGGAGCTCGCCGGCCAGGGCACGCTCGTCACCGGACTGGTTCCGGGGATGATCGACACCGAGCCGATGCGGGAGTTCGCCGCGGCGCATGGTTACGACCTGCCCGAGGGTGCGCTCGACGACCCGGCGCACGTCGTCGCCCGCGGCCTGGACGGGCTGGAGTCGGGGGAGGTCGAGGTGGTGCACGGGTTCGCGGTGGACGCGAAGGCCGCGCTGGCCGGGCCGCCCCGGGCGCTGGACCCGGCTGCGCTCGGCGGGGCGGCCTGAGCCGCGCTCGGTCCGGCGCCGGCGGGCGCCGGAC